>CAKRNI010000022.1 GCA_934370915.1 uncultured Lachnospiraceae bacterium | reverse complement strand
GGCTTTTACATCTCGTGCGGATCCGGGTGAGTTATCACGAACATGCGGATGTATCCGGGCGGGTGCTGTGGTTTAAGCTGTTCGATATGAGGCTGTGGCCGGCGGAGGATGAGGAGACGGAAGGACTGGATTTTGAGCCGGAAAGCGCAAAAACCGAGGTGACTGCCCAGAAGCCGGTTTTCACTGAAACAGGGAACCAGGAAGATGTGCCGGAACCTGTTGTGGTGGCTAAGCCGGAACCAGAACAGACTGCTGAAACGAATGTACCAACGGTTCGGACGGATTCCAGAGATGATGAGGAGCTTACTGTACATGCGACGGAGCTTTCCTCGGAATTTGATGAGCCGCAGAAAAATGAAACGGAAGACTTTACGAGTGATGAAAACACTGATAAGATCCGTTTCAGTGTAAAAATAAAAGAAAAGCTGTCTGGGATTATTAAAAAACTTTGCGCATTCTTTGACAAACTTCGGGGGCTGCCTGGAAAGTTCCAGAAGCTGGCTGATGGAATATCAAAAAAGAAAATCTCCCTAGAAAAGACCTGGAACAGCATCTCGATGTTCTGGCATGACGAGCAGAACCAGAAAGCGTTCCGTCTTGTCTGGAAGCGCACGAAAAAGCTTGTCCGCTATATCCTGCCTAGAAAACTTCAGGGACGGATCCATTTCGGCTTTGATGATCCATACGATACAGGACAGGTACTCATGGCGGTCAGCCCATTCTACGGTCTGTACGCCAGAACGCTGACCCTGGAACCGGATTTCACCGGAACGGCTCTCGACGGTGAGCTTCATCTTAAAGGCCGGATTGCTCTGTGGTATCCGCTTTGGACGGCTGCAAGATTATTTATCAGTAAAGATTTCAGGCGCCTTCTCAAATTCTTCAGGAAAAGAGAACGCAATACAAAGAACATTTAGGAGGAATCGGTATGACAGAAAATCAGTTCCCATCTACTGTGGACGCACTGTTTAAGGGGATGGATCATTTCATTACATCGAAAACCGTTGTGGGCGAGCCTGTGAAGGTGGATGAGAACACGACGATCATCCCGCTCGTGGACGTGACCTGCGGCATGGCAGCCGGTTCCTTTGCACAGTCCGCAAAGACAAATGGAGGCGGCGGTATGAGCGCGAAGATGAGCCCCAGCGCTATTCTTGTAATCCAGAACGGCATGACAAAGCTCGTAAATATCAAACATCAGGATGCGGTCACCAAAGTTCTCGACATGGTCCCGGACATCGTAAACCGCTTCACTGGTGGAAATGATGTAACTCCGGAGGCAGCGGCAAAAGCGGAGAAGATGGCAGCTGAGATGGAGAAAGAAAAATAAATACGGAAAGCAAAATTCCCTGGAGCGATCCGGGGAATTGTTGTATCTAACGATCGTTTATGATAAAATGAACATAACATTTCAAATAATCGAGAGGAGGGAAGAGGCAATGGCTCATTTAAATATTCCGGTGGGAATTTCTGACTTTGCGGAGATCAGGCAGAACGGATATTATTATGTCGATAAGACGGGACTGATTGCCGAGATACTGAAAGCACAGGCTGTTAAAGTGACATTGATTACCCGTCCTAGACGATTTGGAAAGACGTTAGGAATGAGTACCCTTGAAAATTTCTTTAATATCCGAAAAGACAGTCGGACATTATTTCAGGGATTGGAGATTGTGGATAATTCAGTACTCTGCCAGAAATGGATGAACCAGTGTCCGACGATCTTCCTTTCGTTTAAAGATGTGGATGGCTTGACCTTTGACAGTGCTTACGGAATGTTAGCAGCAACAATTGCTGAATTATTTGGAAAGTATACAGATCTTCTGGATAGTAAAAACGTAAATGCTTACGATAAAGACGCGTTTCGACGGATCCTAAAGGGAGAAGCCAATGTGACCGAGGTCAAGAAAAGTCTTTCTCTGCTCATGCGCATGATGAGCGACCACTATGAAAAACCGGTAATATTACTATTGGATGAGTATGATGTTCCGGTGGCCAAGGCGAGCAATCACCATTATTATCAGGAAATGTTGGAAGTGGTGAAGGCAATGATGAGTACTGCGTTAAAGGATAACAGCACTCTTCAATTTGCGATTATTACCGGCTGCCTGAAGATTGCGAAAGAGAGTATTTTCACTGGAACAAATAACTTTGTTTCGGATACGATCACCTCTTCCCGATTGAATGAATATTTCGGATTTACGCAGGAAGATGTAAACAGGCTTTTGCAGGCTGCGGATGCTGTGGATCATGCGGAAGATATGAAGGACTGGTATGATGGGTATCGTTTTGGTGATTTTGATGTATATTGTCCGTGGGATGTGATGAATTACCTGTTTGATCTTTCGAACGATCCGAAGGCAAAACCTGCGAGTTACTGGAAGAATACGAGCGATAACGCGATCATCCGCTCCTTTATCGATTATTCGGGGAGCAGTATTACCGGAAAACTGGAAACATTGTTAGCGGGAGGAACGATCTCACAGAAGGTTGAAGAAAACCTCACATACGATCTTCTGCACTCCTCAGAAGAAAATTTGTGGAGCATTCTTTATCTGACGGGCTATCTGACAGGGGTTCGCGGAGAAGATCAGATTACAAAACTTATGATTCCGAACGCAGAGATCCGGGAAATCTTCGAGTCGACTGTCGTAAAGTGGTTTCAGGACAAAGCGAAAGGAACAGACCGAAGAACTCTGTTCCATGCAGTGTGGAATGGTGACAGCGAACTCTTGACGCGTGAAATGAGCACCCTGTTAAGGATGACCATCAGCTATCATGATTATAAAGAAGATTTTTACCATGCATTCCTTGCTGGAATCTTCGCCGGTGCGGGATATATGGTGGAATCCAACCGAGAACACGGTGAGGGACGGAGTGATGTGATCGTATGCGATTCGGAAAACGGACGGCTCGCTGTCTTTGAGGTTAAGTGTTCTGCTGCACTTGAGAAAATGGAAGAAAGCTGTGAAACGGCATTGCGTCAGATCGATGAACGCATGTATGCAAAAGAGTTTGAAGACAGCTATGATCAGGTTCTCTGCTATGGAATTTCTTTCTATAAGAAACGCTGTCTGGTAAAGAAAATTCACTCGTGAAATTCATGATTACAGGAAAGATACAGAGCGGTTGCGAATCATTGTCTAAGAGACCGAATAAACTGTCATAGACATTCCTTTTAGGGAGAATGGATATGAAGCGATTATGCGGTCTCATGCTGTTCTGCGTGGGTTTCGGCATGACCTGGGCCTTGATATTGCCGACAACCTTTTTTCTTGTGATTACAGCGGCAGCTCTTATGATCGTGGGATATAATTTGTTTTGTGGGTAAAACAGGATGGATGAGTGACGCCGGCGTTTGCTATATATTAGGAACGTTTGATATAATGGAAACATGGAAGTATAAAGATAGAGAGGAGGATTTTTATGGGACCAATTTTTGAGGGCGATGGGTGGTTTTGCGTGATAGCAATTATTGTTTCGGAGCTTTTAGCGGATATTCCCTGGCTGTCAGATCGACTGAGACTCCCGGGAATCGTGATGATCTCACTGATTTTTGCCTTGTTTTACGGGCCGGAACCAAAGCGGATCTCGAAAAAAGTTTTCGTGGGAGGAGTAGTGGGCCTTACGGCTGCTTCGCTGCTTGGAGAACTGGTCGGGAATTTTATTGGAAAAGGTATCTGAATCGTTCTGTTGGGACATCAGATCTGAATGAAAAAATACGCGGGCACATGAAAAAGGCACCCTCACATGAGGATGCCTTCATTTCATTTCCCTATCTTGTAAAAGGAGGATTAAGCTCTCTCAACGAGACCGGATCTTAAGCAGGAAGTGCATACATACATCTTGCGGGAGCCGCCGTTAACCTTAACCTTTACAGATTTTACATTCGCGTTCCAGATTTTATTGGATCTTCTATGGGAATGGCTTACTCCATTACCAAAGTGAGCCGCCTTTTCGCAAATAGCACATTTAGCCATGATTCCACCTCCTTAATCATTCATACGGTTGGATGCAAAAATCCATAACATGGATATCATAGCAGAAGATTAAATATTTTGCAAGCAAAATTTTTAGAAATTTCACATTTTTTTGAAAAATAAGTGGAATCCCATGGACAGAGAAAACTTGATATGGTATATTAGGATTATTAAAGTTCAATTATAAAGGAACTTTTATGCGAATGATCCGGGTGGTCTCTGTTATGAAACGGCTGGATCGTTGGCGTTTGCGCCTTTTTATCAGGATACGGCGCTTATAATCAGTAGGAATGGAGGCTTAGCGTATGAAGGGATGTATTAACAATAAAATGGGACAGATCCAGATCGACACCGATGTTATCGCTCTTTATGCCGGCACGACAGCGGTAGAATGCTTTGGAATCGTGGGAATGGCTGCAGTAAGTATGAAAGACGGTCTGGTAAAGCTTTTAAAGAGAGAAAGCCTGACTCACGGAATCAATGTAACGATCAATGATAATGCAATTGAAATCGACTTCCACGTAATCGTATCCTATGGCGTCAGCATCTCGACCGTAGCGGATAACCTGATCGAGAGTGTGAAATACAAAGTAGAAGAGTTCACGGGAATGCCGGTTGAAAAGATCAATATCTTTGTTGAAGGCGTTCGAGTGATAGATTAAGGAGGAAGTAAAATCCATGGAATTAAAGTCCGTAGATGCCGCTCTCTTACAGAAAGCGGTTCTGGCCGCAGCAAAAGGCCTTGAGGCAAAAAAAGAATGGATTAACGAATTAAACGTATTCCCGGTTCCGGACGGTGATACGGGTACCAATATGACCATGACGATCATGGCCGCAGCAAGAGAGGTGGCTGCGATCGAGAATCCGACAATGGAGTCCATCGCGAAGGCTCTCTCATCCGGTTCCTTAAGAGGCGCCCGCGGTAACTCCGGCGTTATCTTATCCCAGTTATTCCGCGGTTTCACAAAAGAGATCAAGGAATCCAATGAAATTACAGTGACAAGTCTGGCAAACGCGTTTACCCGCGCAACCGAGACTGCCTACAAGGCTGTTATGAAGCCGAAGGAAGGTACAATCCTCACTGTGGCAAAGGGAATGGCTGAGAAGGCTGTTGATCTTGCAACACAGACAGATGATGTGATCGACTTCTTAACACAGGTGATCGAGGAAGGCGACTATGTATTAAGCCAGACTCCGGAGATGCTTCCGGTATTAAAGCAGGCGGGTGTTGTCGATTCCGGCGGACAGGGCCTTATGCAGGTTATGAAGGGTGGTCTCGACGGTCTTTTAGGAAAAGGAATTCCGTTTGATGCCGCTGCGCCTGCAGCCGCAAACACAGAGTCCGCAAAACCGAAGGTGGCTGCAGGAAGTGACGATCTTTCCACTTCCGATATTAAGTACGGCTACTGCACTGAGTTTATCGTAAACGTGGAGAAAGCTTACGATATGGACGAGGAGCAGAAATTTAAAGGATATTTGGAGTCCATCGGCGACTGCGTTGTTGTAGTATCCGACGATGATATTATTAAAGTCCATGTCCATACGAACCATCCGGGTCTCGCGTTCGAGAAAGGTCTGACTTACGGCTCTCTTTCCAGAATGAAGGTCGATAATATGCGCGAGGAACACCACGAACGCCTGATCCAGAATGCTTCCGGTGCTGCACAGACAGCGGAGACTCCGGTGGAGACAAAAAAAGAAGATGCTCCTGCCGCTGATGAGCCGAGAAAGCCTTATGGCTTCATCGCTGTATCCATCGGTGACGGCCTTGGTGAGATCTTTAAGGGGATCGGTGCTGACTACCTGATCGAGGGCGGACAGACGATGAACCCGAGTACCGAGGATATGTTGAATGCAATCGAGAAGGTCAATGCGGACGTGATCTACATCCTTCCGAATAACAAGAACATCATTCTTGCTGCAGAACAGGCAAAGAGCCTCGTGGAAGATAAGAAGATCTTTGTTGTTCCGTCCAAAACCGTACCACAGGGGATCGCGGCTCTCATCAACTTCCTCCCGGATCTTTCCCCGGAGGAAAACCTTGAGAATATGACAACCGAGATGGGTCGGATCCACACCGGACAGATCACTTATGCGGTCCGCAATACAAACATTGACGGAATGGAGATTCACGAGGGCGATATTATGGGAATCGGTGATTCCGGCATGCTCGCCGTAGGACAGAACGTCAATGAGACCGTTCTTGAGACCTTAAAACGCATGGTGGAGGATGAATCCGAACTGATCAGTGTCTACTTTGGTGAAGATGTGACGGAGGAGGATGCTGAGGCTCTTGTAGAAAAAGTGCAGGCAGCATTCCCGAACTGTGAAGTTGAATTAAATGACGGCGGTCAGCCGATCTATTACTACCTGCTTTCTGTAGAGTAAGCGGGAAATGCCGGCGGTGTTTCGATGCCCGGCAAATGCATAACGACAGAAAAGCTGCTCCCTTTGGTCAAAAGACCTGATGAGGCAGCTTTTTCAGTGAGACAAAAAGCGGGAAATTTCCGGCATTCTCTCAGAGTGCTGCGGACTGCACCGCAGGATAAGATGAAAAGGAGCGTGAAACAGGTGGCAAACGACCAGTCCATAGAGACCTTAAAAGGAATCGGAGAAAAAACCGCAAAACTCTTTGAAAAAGTCGGGATCCGCACCATTGATGACCTGCTCCATTATTATCCAAAGGGATATGATACCTATGGGGAACCGCAGGCTATTGGGGAACTCTCCGAGGGCGAGACAGGGGCTGTGGAAGGTTTTTTAAAGACAGGAGCCACCGGAGTCCATCTAAACGGTCTCTCTATCGTTCAGGCGACCATAAGCGATATGACGGGGAAATTACGCTTGGTCTGGTATCACATGCCCTACTTAAAGAACACCCTGCGGGCGGACAGCCATTTTATTTTCCGTGGACGCGTGATCCGTAAAAAGAACGGACTCACAATGGAGCAGCCCCAGATGTTTCAGCCGGAGGCATACGAAGGACTTTTATCCAGCCTGCGGCCCGTATACGCCCAGACGAAGGGACTTGGGAATAAGACGATCACCTCCGCGGTGGAACAGGCCCTTGCGATCCGCAATTTGGAACGGGATTACCTGCCGGCAAGTTTCAGAATCGCAAATGAGCTTGCGGAATATAATTTTGCGATCGAGCATATCCATTTTCCGGCAGATAAGGAAGATCTGACATTCGCCAGAAAGCGTCTCGTATATGATGAGTTTTTCTTTTTCCTTCTGGCGGTACGCCGTTTAAAGGATAAACGCCAGAATGTACAGAGCCTGTTCCCTGTAAAAAAGCAGGATGAATGCAGAAGACTTCTGGATGAGCTGCCGTACAAGCTCACAAACGCCCAGCTGCGGACGTTAGAGGAGGTGCTGAAAGACCTTGGAAGCGGTTCTGTCATGAACCGGCTGGTCCAGGGGGATGTTGGCTCCGGTAAGACGATCATAGCGGTACTGGCGCTTCTGGCAGTCTGTGAGAATGGATATCAGGGAGCACTTATGGTTCCGACGGAAGTTCTTGCGAGACAGCATTTCGAATCTGTGACGGAACTCTTTCAAAAGCACGGTGTGGATAAAAACGTGGTCCTTATCACCGGATCCATGACGGCAAAGGAAAAACGCATCGCCTATGGGAAAGTTGCCTCCCACGAGGCAGACATGATCATAGGCACCCACGCCCTGATCCAGGAGAAGGTGATTTACGACAAACTTGCGCTTGTCATCACGGACGAGCAGCACCGGTTCGGTGTTGCCCAGAGGGAGATGTTCGGAAATAAGGGACAGATGCCCCACGTGCTGGTCATGAGTGCTACCCCGATCCCAAGGACACTGGCGATCATCCTGTATGGGGATCTCGATATTTCCGTTATCGATGAGCTTCCGGCGAACCGCCTTCCCATAAAGAACTGTGTGGTGGATAAGAGCTATCGCCCACGGGCATATCGATTTATTGAAAATGAGGTCAAAAATGGCCGACAGGCCTATGTGATCTGCCCGATGGTGGAGGAGAGTGAGATGATCGAGGCTGAGAATGTTCTGGATTATACAAAGGTTCTCAGGGAGCATCTGCCGGGGATACGGGTGGAGTACCTTCATGGGAAAATGAAGGGAAAAGAGAAGAATCAGATCATGGAAAAATTTGCTGCGGGGGAGATTCAGGTTCTTGTCTCCACGACGGTCATAGAAGTCGGGGTGAATGTGCCGAATGCCACGGTGATGATGATCGAGAACGCCGAAAGGTTCGGTCTGGCGCAGCTCCATCAGCTCCGCGGTCGTGTCGGACGAGGGGACAGGCAGTCCTACTGCATTATGGTGAATGCCTCCGGCAATAAGGAGAAGAACCGGCGTCTGGATGTTCTAAATAAGTCTAACGACGGTTTCTATATAGCCTCCGAAGACCTGAAGCTTCGCGGCCCCGGCGATATCTTCGGAATCCGCCAGAGCGGCGATCTGGAGTTCCGGCTGGCGGATATCTATACGGACGCGGTGACCCTTAAGAAAGTTTCCGAGGATGTGAACCGGCTTCTGGAGCGGGATGAGGATCTGGAGGAGGAAGAGAATCAGGAATTGAAAAAACGTCTCGACCGATTTATGGAAGAGAAGTATGAGAGGCTGAATCTGTAACGGGAAAAAAACGGTACGGGACAGACGGCGGACAGACTGAAAAGATGCTATAAATTTTGAATAAAGAGGAGAATGACACACATGACGAGACTGGATGAACTCTTATATGAAATGACACGCTACGATGACAGGGATGTAAAGCGGATCCAGCATTTTTTAAAGGTTCATGAATTTGCAAGGCTGATTGGTCTGGAGGAAAAGCTTGATCCTTATACTCAGGAAGTCCTCGAGGCGGCAGCCATCGTTCATGATATCGGTATTCACAAGGCAGAAGAGAAGTATGGACGGAACACCGGAAAATATCAGGAGCTGGAGGGACCGGGCGAGGCGCGGACCATGCTCACCGCTCTTTCCTGGCCAGAGGAGGTCATTGACCGCGTCTGCTATCTGGTAGGTCATCACCATACCTATGACAATATTGACGGGATTGATTACCAGATCCTCGTGGAGGCGGATTTCCTCGTCAATCTCTTCGAGGATGGAGCGACGCCGGATACCCAGAAGAGCGTGTTTGCCAGAAATTTCCGGACAGAAGGCGGAAAGCGTCTGTTCCGGCTGATGTTTGAGAGCGGAGAGGAGTAAACAGGTGAAAACACTTGTCATTGCCGAGAAACCTTCGGTGGGACGCGACATCGCGCGTGTCTTAAAATGCAGCCGTTCCGGAAACGGATGTCTGGAAGGTGATAACTATATCGTCACCTGGGCATTAGGGCATCTGGTGACTCTGGCGGATCCGGAGGACTACGATAAGAAATATAAAGAATGGAAGATGGAAGACCTCCCGATGATGCCGGAAACCTTTCGTCTGGAGGTCATAAAGCAGACCGGAAAACAGTATCAGGCGGTAAAGAGCCAGATCCACAGGAAAGATGTGGGTGCCATCGTGATTGCCACGGATGCCGGACGGGAAGGCGAGCTTGTTGCAAGACTGATCTTAAAAAAGGCGGGGACGGATAAGCCCCTGAAACGTCTCTGGATCTCTTCCGTGACGGACAAGGCGATCCGGGAAGGCTTCGCTTCGCTGAAAAGCGGGAAGGAGTATGAACCGCTCTACGCTGCCGCCATGTGCCGTGCGGAGGCGGACTGGCTTGTGGGGATTAACGCCACAAGAGCGTTGACCTGCAAATATAATGCCCAGTTATCCTGCGGGCGCGTCCAGACACCGACGCTGGCCATGATCGCGAAGAGGGAGGAACAGATCAGGAACTTTGTTCCGAAGCCATATTACGGACTCCGGGCAGATGCAGGAGCTTTAAGGTTTATCTGGAGAGACAGAAAATCGAACAGCACGTCCTCTTTTGATAAGGAGAGGATGCAGATGATCCTGGAGAAAATATCCGGAATGCCTCTTAAGATCGTCTCCGTGAAGAAGACACCGAAGCGCACGGAGCCACCGCTTTTATATGATCTCACAGAGCTCCAGAGGGAGGCGAACCGTCGGTTTGACTATCCGGCAAAGAAGACCCTTGATATCATGCAGAGACTCTACGAGAATCATAAAGTGTTAACATACCCGAGAACCGATTCCCGCTATCTGACTGCGGATATCGTGCCGACGATCCGGGAAAGGCTGAAGGCCTGCGCGGTGGGACCCTACCGGAAGCTTGCCGGAGCCCTGTTCAACAGGGAAATCAAGGCAAGACCGGGATTTGTAAACGATGCGAAGGTCTCTGACCACCATGCGATCATCCCGACGGAACAGTTCGTGGATCTCACCCATATGACGATCGATGAGAGACGGATCTATGATCTTGTGGTGCGGAGATTTCTTGCAGTGCTGTATCCGGCGTATGAATATGAACAGACATCGGTCGTCGCGGAGAGCGGCGGTGAGAGTTTTACTGCCCACGGAAACATTGTGAAGTCCGCAGGCTGGAAAGCGGTGTATGAGGAGCCGGATGAGCTGATGGAAACAACGGATCCGGAGTCTGAGTCCGAGCGCAGCCAGAATCTTCCGGAGCTTTCTGAGGGTGATTCTTTCACCAATACCCGTTTTATTCTGACGGAAGGAAAAACGAAGCCGCCAGCGAGATTTACGGAGAGTCTTCTCTTATCGGCCATGGAAAATCCGATATCATTTATGGAATCGAATGATAAGGCGCTCGCAAAGACCCTTGGCGAGACGGGCGGTCTGGGAACCGTAGCCACGAGAGCGGATATCATTGAAAAACTGTTCTCCTCATTCCTCCTTGAAAAAAAGGGGAAGGAGATCTGGCTCACCTCCAAGGCAAAGCAGCTTCTGGAACTGGTGCCGGAAGATCTGAAAAAGCCGGATATGACAGCTGAGTGGGAAATGCGCCTTTCTGCCATCGCGAAAGGAATGGAGAGCCGGACAGCCTTTATGAAGGAAATCCGAAGCTACTCCGAGGATCTGATCTCCGAGATCAAACAGGGACAGGGACGCTTCCGTCACGATAACATGACCGGAAAGCGCTGCCCGCAGTGCGGAAAATTCCTTCTGTCCGTAAAGGGAAAGAACAGCGAGATGCTCGTCTGTCAGGACAGGGAATGCGGATACAGGGAGACTGTCGCAAGGACATCCAATGCCCGCTGTCCGGTCTGCCATAAACGGATGGAGCTGCGCGGAAAAGGGGATGGACAGATCTTCGTCTGCTCCTGCGGTCACAGGGAAAAGCTCTCTGCATTTAAGAGCCGGAGAGAAAAAGAGGGTGCAGGCATCTCGAAGAAGGATGTAGCAAGATATTTAAACCGTCAGAAAAGAGAGGCGGAAGAACCGGTGAACAATGCGTTCGCAGCGGCGCTTGCGGGAATCAGACTGGACGACCAGTGATCACAGAGGGGCTGCAGGTATCTGATGAGCGGAAAGGAGATAAGCGATGTCAATCGAATTAAAGCAGATATTTTCAGGAGAACGTCTTGCGGAGATCCATGCACTCTACGAGACCGCCTTCCCTGCCGGTGAGAAGAAGCCCTTCTCCATGATCATATCCGGTCAGGAGACAGGCCTTGTGGAGATCCTGTCAGCAGAAGAGAATGATACGTTTCTCGGACTCGCGATCATGGCAAAATCGGGAGACCGGGTGCTTCTCGACTACTTTGCCATCGCGCCCGAAAGAAGAGGCCATGGAACCGGTTCCGCGGTGCTGCAGGCGCTAAAGGAGCGATATCAGGGGATGCGGATCATTATTGAGATCGAGAGCACAAAATGCGTCGATGAGGAAGAGCTGGTGATCCGCACCCGGAGAAAAAAGTTTTATCTCCGGAACGGCTTTACAATGCTGCCGTACTACATCGATCTCTGGGGAACGGAGATGGAGATGCTTTCCAACGGACTTCCCTGCCCCTACGAGGAATACCTTGATATCTATACAACGGCATTCGGAACACAGGTGTCAGACAGGATCCACTTTTTGGGGGAAGCACCGGCTGCAGCTGAGCTCTGACAGCAGGCGGAAGAGATTTCCAGAGAAATATGGATCCATTTCACAAAATGTACACAGGGGTATGCTATAGTGGACGAAAGTGTCAGATGTGTGCGGACATGCCTCTGACAGCTTTCACCAATCAAATCAATCATGAGAGGATTACCAGATATGAAAAAACATGTATTATTCGGAGCTCTGCTCCTGACTGCGGCACTTTCCGCAGGACTTACCGGATGTTCTTCTTCCGGCACAAAGGAATCCGGATCTCCGAAGGTAGAGATCTCCGAGATCCGCGATGATGTTGTGGAACCGGACTTTTCCGGAGCGGATATTGAGGTTTGCGCTTTAAAGGCTCCGATCGATTTTGATTATTCCAGCGCGGATGCCGATATGATCTTTAAGAAAAAAGACGGGGTTTGGCTGGATGCCATGGAGCCGGAAATCCCGCTCAATCAGGAAAAATTCGAGGCAATGGCCCAGAATTTCCTGAATCTCCATGCGATCTCCGAGGTGGGAGACGCAGAAAACCTTTCTGATTACGGTTTTGATGAACCGGCATATGAGGTTACGATCACGGACAGTGAAAAAGGAGAAGTTACTTTTGACATTGGAAATAAGGATTCAGACGGGAATTATTATCTCTCCGATGGAAAGAAATTATATCTGGTCAAGGCGTCCACGGTAGATGCCCTTGTCTTTGAATATGATACTCTGGTAGTCCGGGACGGCCTGACACTTCAGATCGCTCCGTCTGATCTTCAGAAAGTTTCCATCACCATGGACGGAAAAACGACAGAGATCACAAGTGCTGACAGCGAAGCACTGACAACGATCGCAAATGGAATCAACAACCTGAAGGCCTTTGATTATGCCAGCTACCATCTTGCAGCGCAGGATCTTGCCAATACAGACCTCACGACCGATACCCGCATTACATTTCAGGCAGATCTTACTGTAAACGGTGAGAAGAAGTCTCTCACGATCTATGTGGGCACCTATGCGGATCCGAACCGGACATACCGCTATGTGCAGCTTGATGGATCTGATATGATCATGGTCGTTGATAATACAGCCGTTTTAGATCTTTTAAACGGCATGGTCCCGGAAAAGGATCTGGAATAAAGAATTTATACAGAAGGCAGGAAAAGGGAATTCGTGATTCCTTTTTCTTGCCTTTTTTTCGTTTTTGAGCTATGATAATACACAAGTTTGGAATAAAGGAGAGAAAAAACATGAATCAATTACTGGATCTCTTCCTTACGTTTGCCCGCATCGGCGGTCTTACCTTTGGCGGCGGATACGCGATGCTTCCGATCCTCCAGAGAGAGGTCGTTGAGAAGAGACACTGGGCAACAGAAGAGGAACTGATGGACTATTACGCGATCGGCCAGTGTACCCCGGGCGTTATTGCGGTAAACACGGCGACTTTCGTCGGTCAGGGACTTGCCGGTCCGATCGGAGGGATCGTTGCGACTCTTGGAGTTGTATTTCCATCCCTGATCATTATTACAGTGATCGCTGCATTTATCCAGAACTTCGCACATCTCGCGATCGTTCAGAATGCCTTTGCAGGGATCCGTGTCTGTGTCTGCGTCCTGATCTTCAACGCGGTAGTAAAACTCTGGAAAAAGGCGGTTATCGATATGCCGACCCTTGTGATCTGTCTGCTTGTGATCCTCGGATCTACACTTACGGACCTTTCTCCGATCGTATTCGTGATCTTCGCGGCTGCGGCTGGAATTATCCTGAAGAATAAGGAGGTTGCTTCCAAATGATGATCCTGATCCGACTTTTCTTTGAATTTTTTAAAGCCGGTCTCTTTGCGATCGGCGGCGGGATGGCAACACTTCCGTTCCTTTACAATATTTCCGATAAGACGGGCTGGTTTACATATGGCCAGCTGGCTGACATGGTGGCGATCTCCGAGTCCACACCGGGACCGATGGGCGTAAACATGGCAACTTACGTCGGATTCACAAGTGCCGGTCCGGTGGGTGCGGTCGTTGCGACTCTCGGCCTGATCACACCGTCCATCATTGTGATCTTAATCGTCGCCGGATTCTTAAAGGCATTTAAGACAAACAAATATGTCCAGAACGCCTTTTACGGACTCCGTCCGGCATCTACAGGACTGATCGCGGCAGCAGGACTTTCCGTTCTTTCTCTGGTCCTTCTTCACAAAGATGCTTTTGCGGCAAGCGGAAAGATCACAGACCTGATCAGCCTCCGCAGTATCATTCTTCTTGCAGTGCTTTATTATTTCACGGCTGTCTGCAAAAAGACAAAGGGACTCCATCCGGTAGCGTTTATCGCAGCATCTGCAGTGATTGGAGTCGTACTCCGGTTCGGAGGAGTTTAAAAATAAAAAAACGAAAATAAAACTGCGGCGGAAACAATTTCCCGCCGCAGTTTATGACTTGTATTGGAGGTCTTTACATGGCGAAAGCACAATATAATGCTGACAGTATTACCGTACTGGAAGGACTGGAGGCAGTCCGCAAACGCCCCGGAATGTACATCGGCGGCGTTGGAACAAAGGGCTTAAACCATTTGATATATGAAATCGTCGACAATGCGGTGGACGAGCATCTTGCGGGATTCTGTACAGAGATCACCGTAACGCTGGAGGCAGACGGATCCTGTACAGTAAAGGATAACGGCCGTGGAATCCCGGTGGGGATGCACAAAAAGGGGGTATCCGCGGAACGCGTGGTCCTTTCCACACTTCACGCGGGCGGAAAGTTTGATAACAATTCCTATAAAACCAGCGGAGGACTTCATGGTGTCGGTTCTTCTGTCGTAAATGCCCTGTCTGAGCGCATGAAGGTAAAAATATCCAGAGATGGAAATGTATATTATGATGAATATGAAAAGGGTCATCCTGTGATTGAATTAAAGGATGGACTTCTTCCGGTGATCGGAAGATCGAAGGAAACCGGAACAGAGATCAATTTTCTTCCGGATCCGACGATTTTTGAGAAAACAAAATTCAAGGCGGAGTGGCTTAAGAGCCGTCTCCATGAGTCTGCCTATCTGAACCCGAAGCTGATGCTCCATTATGTAAATAAACGGGGCGGAGAAGAGGAGACCGTTACATACCATGAGCCGGATGGGATCGTCGCCTATGTCCGCGAACTGAACAACGGAAAGGATCCGGTTCACGAGCCGGTATATTTTAAGGGAAGCATCGAACAGATCGAGGTGGAAGCTGCTTTCCAGTTCGTGGATGCCTTTGAGGAGAATATTCTTGGTTTCTGCAACAATATCTTCACTCAGGAGGGCGGAACCCATCTGGTGGGCTTTAAGACGAAATTTACCCAGCTGATCAACTCCTATGCAAGGGAACTCGGCATTTTAAAGGAGAAGGACAGCAACTTCACCGGTGCAGATACACGAAACGGCATGACGGCCGTTGTGGCGGTCAAACACCCGGATCCGATCTTTGAGGGCCAGACGAAGACGAAGCTTGCCAGCGCCGACGCGACAAAAGCCGTGTTTACCCTGACCGGGGACGAGCTAGAGCGATTCTTTGACCGCAACCTTGATACCTTAAAGGCGATCATCGCCTGCGCGGAAAAATCCGCAAAAATCCGGAAAGCCGAGGAGAAGGCGAAGACAAATATGCTCTCCAGGTCAAAGTTCTCCTTCGACAGCAACGGAAAGCTTGCGAACTGCGAGAGCCGCGACCCGTCGAAGTGTGAAATTTTCATCGTTGAGGGAGACTCCGCCGGCGGCTCCGCGAAGATGGGAAGAAACCGCCAGTTTCAGGCGATTCTGCCGATCCGCGGAAAGATCTTAAATGTTGAAAAGGCGTCCATGGACAAGGTTCTCGCGAACGCTGAGATCAAGACCATGATCAATGCCTTTGGCTGCGGATTCTCTGAGGGTTACGGAAATGACTTCGATATCACAAAATTGAAATATGACAAGATCGTCCTGATGACGGATGCCGATGTCGACGGAAGCCATATCGATACGCTGCTCCTGACATTCCTTTACCGCTTTATGCCGGAGCTGATCTACGACGGACATGTATATATCGCAATGCCGCCTCTCTACAAGGTGGTTCCGAAGCGGGGGGAAGAACGTTATCTGTACGACGATAAGGCGTTAGAGGAGTATCGAAAAAGCCACGCCGGGGACTTTACTCTGCAGCGTTATAAGGGTCTCGGCGAGATGGACGCGGATCAGCTTTGGGAGACGACGCTGAACCCGGAAAACCGTGTTTTAAAGCGTGTGGAGATCGAGGATGCCCGCATGGCAAGCGAAGTGACGGAGCTTCTAATGGGAAATGATGTTCCGCCGAGAAAAAAATTTATCTATGACCATGCCGACGAGGCAGAGATCGACGCATAGAAGGAGAGTTTACCATGTCTGAAAAAATATTGCGAACTGAATATTCGGAGGAGATGCAGAAGAGCTATCTGGACTACTCCATGAGTGTCATTACCTCCCGTGCGATCCCGGATGCAAGAGATGGTTTAAAACCGGTACAGCGCCGGGTTCTCTATGATATGAGTGAGCTTCATCTGGACTACGATAAGCCCCACAGAAAGTCGGCGCGTATCGTGGGAGACACTATGGGTAAATATCACCCGCATGGTGACAGTTCCATCTATGAGACCTTAGTTGTCCTGTCTCAGGACTTTAAAAAGGGAATGGCGCTGGTCGATGGCCACGGAAACTTTGGTTCCATCGAGGGGGACGGTGCCGCTGCCATGCGATATACAGAGGCGCGCTTAAAGAAGTTTGCGGAGGAAGTCTACTTAAAAGACCTCGATAAGACCGTAGATTTTGTTTCAAACTACGATGAAACAGAAAAAGAGCCGGAAGTTCTTCCGGTCCGTGTGCCAAATCTTCTCGTTAACGGTGCGGAGGGAATCGCTGTCGGCATGAGCACCAGCATTCCGACCCATAATTTAGGAGAAGTCATCGATGCTGTGAAAGCCTATATCGATAACCGTCTTCTCACAGTGGAAGAACTGATGGAATATATGCCGGGGCCGGATTTTCCCACAGGCGGCATCATTGCCAATAAGAGCGATCTCTTACAGATTTACGAGACAGGCTCCGGAAAGATCAAGCTCCGCGGAAAGATCGAGGTGGAGCTTGGAAGAAGGAAGGCAGACCGTGATAAGCTTGTGATCACAGAGATCCCCTACACGATGATCGGTGCCGGGATCAACAAATTCCTCATGGATATTGCTGATCTCGTGGAGACGAGAAAGCTCACCGATGTGGTAGACATTTCGAACCAGTCAAACAAAGAGGGAATCCGCATTGTCCTGGAATTAAAGAAGGACGCGGATGTCAATAAGATCAAGGCAATCCTCTACCGGAAAACAAAGCTCGAGGATACCTATGGCGTCAACATGCTCGCCATCGATGAGGGACGCCCGGAGACGATGAACCTCAGACAGATCCTGAATACATTTCTGGAGTTCCAGTACCGGAATATGACAAAGAAGTACAACGTTCTGCTTCAGAAAGAGCTGGAAAAGAAGGAGGTACAGGAAGGTCTCATCGAGGCCTGTGACGTGATCGACCTTATTATCGCTGTTCTCCGCGGTTCAAAGAACTTAAAGGATGCGAAGGAGTGCCTGATGACCGGAAATACGGAGAAGATCCGGTTCCGCGTACCCGGTTTTGAGGCGGACGCGAAGAAGCTTCACTTTACCGAGCGTCAGGCTGCAGCGATCCTGGAGATGCGCCTCTACAAGCTCATCGGCCTTGAGATTCTTGCGCTTCAGAAAGCATATAAAGAGACATTGCGGAAGATCCGAGAGTATAAACATATTTTATCCAACCAGAAAAATATGGATGCGGTGATCAAAGAAGACCTCGACGCTATCAAGGCAGAGTTCGCCGAGCCGAGAAAAACTCTCATCGAGGATGGTGAGGAGATGGTCTATGTGGAGGCGAAGGAAGAGGCAAAGGAAGTGATCTTTGTCATGGACCGGTTCGGCTACTGCAAGACGATGGACCGCTCGATCTATGAGAGAAATCAGGAGACCGTGGACAGCGAAAATGTCCGGGTACTTCCGGTCATGACAGATGACAGGCTGTGTATGTTCTCTGATACCGGAACCATGTACCAGGTGAAAATTGCTGAGTTCCCGGCGTTGAAGATGAAGGACAAGGGAATTCCGATCGAGAATGTCAGCAAGTTTGACGGAAGAACGGAGACGATCCTCTCTATGATCCCGGCGTCCGGACTTGACGGCAGGAAACTCCTGTTTGCGACGGCTCAGGCAGCGGTGAAGATTGTTCCGGGTGAGGAATTTATAACAGCAAACAAGACGGTTGTGGCAACAAAGCTGGCGGAAGGAGATAAACTTGTGGAGATCCGCGAGATTGGCACAGAGATCGACGGGACCCGTGACGTAGTCCTGCAGACCGTTGGCGGAATGTTCTTAAAGTTCCAGATGGAGGAGATTCCGGAGCTCAAAAAGAACAGCCGCGGCGTTTGCGGAATCCGGCTGGAAAAGGAAGATACGCTGGAACATGTATATCTGCCGGATATGGACGGAACTGCGGATTATAAAGGAAAAGAAGTTGCCCTCAACCGGCTGAAAGCAGCAAAGAGGGCTGGAAAAGGAACGAAAGTTAGGTTATAATAGAGATAGCTGAAGGATACTCGTGACACAATGGAACTGAAGACCATGATCCGGACAGATCCTGTCCGAAGAAAAGGAGGAATCATATGAATACACCTACACCTCATATTGCCGCAAAACAAGGCGAGATTGCGCCGTCTATTTTACTTCCGGGTGATCCGCTCCGCGCAAAATTTATTGCTGAAAATTTCCTTGCCGGTGCAAAACAGTTCAATGCTACAAGAAATATGTTCGGCTACACCGGATTTTACCGCGACAAACCTGTTTCTGTCATGGGAACAGGAATGGGCTGTCCGTCTATCGGAATTTATTCTCATGAACTGATCGAAGGATACGGTGTCAAGACGCTGATCCGTGTAGGCACGACCGGAGCAATTTCTGAAGATGTCCATATCCGTGATCTTGTATTCGCGATGGGTGCCTGCACACAGACAAACTATGTGAGAGAATTCGGACTTCCGGGCGATTTCGCGCCGATTGCGGACTTTGGCCTTCTGATCAAGGCTGTCTTCCACGCAGAGCAGGAAAACCTCCCGTATCACGTAGGAAACGTCCTGACCTCCGATCTTTTCTACGAGCCGGAGAAGAAAAAACATGAAGGACTCCAGTTTGCCGATATGGGTGTCCTTGCAGTGGAGATGGAGACAGCAGCTCTCTACGCGAATGCGGCACTGTCAAAGGCTCGTGCACTTTCCATTCTGACCGTATCTGACTCCATGGTGACAGGCGAGAAGACAACTGCAGAAGAAAGAGAAACATCTTTTGCGGATATGATCCATGTAGCTCTTGAGATTCTTTAATCGTTACAGTTCTGCCATGGCATTTAACACTTGCATTTTTTGTCGTTTTGAGTTAGGATAGACAACAACACAAGTGTTGCGCATAGAGACATATGTCCGCGACAGGTGGAAAATGGCAGACTGATGGCAGAGAATGACTGTCAGGCTGAGATGAGGAGATATGTGTGATGGAAAAGAAACTTAGAGTTGGTATCCTTGGAGCAACAGGTATGGTGGGACAGAGATTTATCTCTCTCCTGGAGAATCATCCATGGTTTGAAGTGACGACCGTGGCTGCAAGCCCGCGTTCCGCAGGAAAAACATATGAGGAGGCCGTTGGAGCCCGTTGGAAAATGACGACTCCGATGCCGGAAAAAGTTAAAAATTTAGTTGTTATGAATGTAAACGACGTGGATGCGGTATC
>CAKRNI010000021.1 GCA_934370915.1 uncultured Lachnospiraceae bacterium | reverse complement strand
TATCTCACCACCGATGCCTGGAGAAAGCGCGGAGAAGACTGGTTCTATCTCGGTGAGGACGGACAGATCGTAAAGAATGCAAAGATCGACGAGTACTATGTCGATGAAGAAGGAAAAATGGTCACAAGCGCCTGGGTAGAATTAAAGAATGAGGAAGATCCGGACTCCCCTGAGACACCGGATACCTTCTGGTACTACTTTGAGAAGGACGGAAAGTCCGCTGTCTCCAAGTGGGTGAAATTTGATTCCAAATGGTACTATTTCGATGAATCCGGCCATATGGCAACCGGAAAGACGGAGATCGACGGGGCGACCTACTATCTCGGGACAGAAAAGGACGGCTTCATGCGGACAGGCTGGATCCGTCTGGAGGAGAACAGCCACGCGCCGGGAGCTTCCGAGAGCTGGTACTACTTCAACTCCGACGGAAAGATGGTGACCACCCAGTACGATAAGAAGATCGACGGAAGCTACTACACCTTCATTGATGGAAAAATGCAGACGGGCTGGGTCATGATGCCGTCCAAATCTGACGTAACAGACAGCAACGCCGCATCCCCGAAGATCACCGATTATCAGTACTACGGGGCAGCCGGGGACGGAAAACGCGCCGAAGGTTTCCGCTCCATCGAGGGCATTTCCGGGATCCACGCTGCAGATGAGGTCTACACCTTCTACTTTAAGGCCGGAAAGCCGTATGTTTCCGATAAAAAGGGAAATTCCCTGTTCACGATCAACGCGAAAAAGTATGCATTCAGCGACCTCGGCATCATGCAGACCGGAAGACAGATCGCGAATGTGGCCGACGATGAGATCGCAAACTTCTACTTCGGCGAGGACGGTATCGTAAAGACCGGAAAACAGGCGATCTACAACGAGGAGACCGGTGAGACTGAAAACTGGTTCTTCCACACCGACGGTGACAAGAAAGGACAGGGCTACCACGGGCTCCGCGACGGCATCCTCTACGTCTACGGAAAAAGGCAGGATGCCACTGCAGACCAGAGATACGCTCCTGCCGACTTAAACGGTGTGACCTACCTCGTCGGAACAGCAGGAAATGTACAGAAGGCCTCCGCTTCCTCCACTTCCTCCGAGAAGCCGGAGCTTGGACGCGGCTATAAGGATATCAAAGACGCAAACGGGAAGATCTGGACCGTGAATACAGCCGGAATCGTACAGTAGCGCTGTTTATCCGTTCCATTTTCGGGATCTGCCGCCGACAATTTTTCCCCTGATATATGAAATAACCGCGGACCGCTGCCCAAGGCAGCATGTCCGCGGTTATTTCCGGCTGCAGTTTTCCGTTCCACAGCCGTCTTTTTCACTATTTACTTTCCGTAATATACTCTTTCACCAGGCGGTTCAGCGTACATTTCATCTGTACCACGATATCCATCAGCCTGTCGTTCTCTTCGCGAAGCCTTTGGTTTTCTTCTTCCAGAGCACTTTTGCACCGTCTTTCCATGCTCATTGTTTTCGTCCCCCTTATGCCTCGTCAGCGTCCGCCCTTACCCGCGCACACTTCCTTTTTCTTATAATATATAATACATTTTCTGCCAATTGAAAAGTGGTTTTTGAACGCAAGTTTCGACATGGTTCGAAGCACACCCGGTACGCATAGGCACAGACCTGCGCTTTTGTACGCTTTCTGCCCGCTGGAAACACCCGTCTCCGCCGGATTTTATCCCTTATATGATATGAAGCTGCTCAAACGCCCATGCAATTCCATCATTTTCGACATCTTTTGTAATGAAGTCGGCATATGGCTCCAGCCCTTTTGCGTGTTTCTCCATGATAATGCTGTTTCCGGCATACCGGATCATCGCCAGATCATTCATGCTGTCACCAAATGCATAGGAATCTTCCCTCGCGATCCCATATCGCTTCAGGATTACTTCCATCGCCGTTGCTTTGTCATATCCCGTCGGCACGCATTCATAGAGTCCGTGTCCCCGGTCGATAGCGGTCATGTCACCAGACAGGACCTTCAGGAAACTTTTCTCGTCGCTGTTTTTATCCGCAAGAACGCAGAATTTATCAAAATCTACCAGTTCCGTATTCCAGTCTGCGCTGGCAAGTCCCTGATTCTTGTAGACCACATTTTTCACATGCTCAATCTCAGCCATGTGGGAGACACCGACCTGCACGGTACATGCCTTCGGCCCCTCAAGGATTCCATCAAGCTTATACTTTAGGATCGCTCTCTGAAGCTCCATCCGGCGCTTTGCGGAAATTTTCCTGTGAAGCAGGGCTTTTCCCTCCGCCTCTATGTAAGTTCCGCACCCGCAGAGGTAACCGTCAACCGGTACTTTTCCCTCAACATCCTTCATCAGGCATCTCGTCCGCCCGGAGTTGATAAATATCAGGTGCCCGGCGCGGCGTGCCTCTGTAAGGGCGATCGCCGCGCTCTTTGGAAGTTCTTTTGAAGCATCCACCAGAAGCGTCCCATCAATATCAAAAAATAATGCTTTTCTCTTCATTGTGTTCTCTCTTAGTTTGCCGCTGTTGTGCTCTCGCTCTCCTCCGCCGCGGTTTCCTTCTCTTCGAGGATGTTCTCAGCCCCGGTTGTCTCCGCATCCGTCTCCGGTGCCTCCACATATGTGGAGTTATCGATCAGATAGTAGTAAACAGCGCCCATATCGAAAATCTGGTTTGCAGAATCCTCACCGTAAGTTGCCGTCATCTGTGCCGCGTTTTTAAAGTAGTTCATAACGGCAAGCCTGTCTTTCTGCTCCTCACTCGCGCTGAGATTCTCCTCGGTCTGGATCGCGTTTAAAACAAGCTGCTGCTTTACAAGGTTCTCTGCTGTTGCGCGGAGTCCGTCCTCATCGGTTCCGAGGAACATGCTGAGGAACTGGTCGAACTCAAGGCCATAGCTGCTCGCATAGCTGGAATATGTGCTCTTTAACTGGTTGAACATATCATCAACGGCATCCGGATCTGCTGTAACCTCAGAGTTATTGATCACTTCATTTAAGAGTTCGCTGCCTGCGGCGTTGAAGAACTGGCTGTCTGCCTCTGCCTGAAGGTCTGCGCGTACTTCCTCTTTTAAGCGGTCAAGCGTTGCTGTATCATCGTTATAGTAACGTTTTGCAAGATCATCGTCTACCTTGCTGGCGGACTCAGATTTTAACTGGTTTAATTTTACATGGAATACGACTTCCTTGCCTGCAAGATCCGCACTGCCGTAGTTATCCGGGAACTTTAAGTTTAAGTCCTTCTCATCGCCGACATTCATGCCGACAATGCCATCCTCGAAGCCATCGATGAAGGTGCCGCTGCCGAGCTTCAGATCATAGCCTTCCGCAGTTCCGCCATCAAATGCAACGCCGTCCTTCGTTCCGGAGTAGTCGATATTTGCGGTATCGCCTTCCTCAGCCGGACGTCCCTCGACAGTCACCGGGTACTCTGCGCAGAGTTCCTTTAATTTTGTCTCGACCTGGGCATCTGTCACTTCCTCCTCCTTTGCGGAGAAAGTCAGGTTCTTGTAATCACCGAGAGTCACACTCTCCTCATCGTGAAGTTCTTCCTCGGATACTGTCTCCGTCTCTGTGGCTGCGACTGTTGTCTGCTCTGCAGATGCAGAGCTGCTCTCAGCATTCTGACTCTTATTACCGCATCCTGTTGCGATCACAGCCACTGCTGCAACGCAGATACCTGCTTTTATGATTTTTTTCATGATTTCGTTTCCTTCCATTCTATCTCTTTTTCCCCCGGGCTTTCCCCCCTTTTCCGGGGCACCCGCGCGTAATAACCATTCTAACATACCGCCACGCGAAAAAAAAGGGAGTTCACAGAAATTTAAGAGAAATGCAACAAACCAATATTTTGCGGTAAATTTATCATGGTACATGTCTGCACCCTGATTTTTTTGTTATAATGGTCATAACGACCACTCAGCCTGGTGGTTTTACTGTGTTTGCAAGGAGGTCTTGAACATGAACATACTGATCGCTGCAGATTCCTTTAAAGGGAGCTGCTCTGCCAGACAAGTCACCGATACCATTGAGTGCGCTGCGAAAAACGTGCTTCCGGACGTGACCGTCACAAAGATTCCTGTCGCCGACGGCGGAGAAGGAACCGTGGATGCCCTGATCGCTGCCATGCACGGAACAAAAGTCACCGTCCCGGTTCATGATCCACTCGGCCGTCCGATCACTGCCGAGTACGGGCTTCTCCCGGACGGCAGCGCTGTGATCGAAACTGCCGCTGCATCCGGACTCACCTTATTAAAACCGGAAGAGCGGGATGCCCTGCATGCATCGACCTTCGGAACCGGAGAGTTGATCTGCCATGCCCTGAAACATGGGGTCAAAAAGCTCATTCTGGGTCTCGGTGGAAGTGCCACGACAGATGGCGGGGCCGGTCTGGCCCGCGCTCTTGGAATCTCTTTTCTCGATCCGGCCGGAAGGGAACTTGGACCCGGAGGTGTTCATTTAAGTGAACTTGCCTCGATCTCCACAGATGGACTTCTAAAAGAAGCCGCAGGATGTGAATTTGTAGTTGCCTGCGATGTAAAAAATCACCTTTGTGGAGCTCTCGGCGCAGCCGCTGTATTCGGTCCGCAGAAAGGTGCCGATGAGAATCAGATCAAGATCCTGGATGAAGCCCTTGCGCACTATGCTGCGATTTTAAAGGATAAACTCCACTGCGATGCCGCAGATACCGATGGAAGCGGGGCGGCAGGCGGACTGCTCTGCGGAATCCTTCCGTATTTTCCGGTGACGATCTGCTCAGGGATCGATCTGGTTCTGGATCTTACAGATTTCGATGAACATGTGAGACATGCGGATCTGGTGATCACAGGAGAAGGGCGGATCGATTTCCAGTCTGCCCTCGGAAAAGTTCCGGTTGGTGTGGCAAGCCGTGCGAAAAAAATCCGGAATGTTCCGGTGGTTGCTATCGCCGGTGCGAAGGGTGAGGGATGTGAAACACTTTACAGCTTTGGCATCGACGCGATCTTTGACACGGTTCCGGGCGTTATGCCGTTAGAAGATGTGATGAGACAGGCGGAGGAAAATCTGGAAAAGACAGCAGAAAATGTGTTTCGATTGTTTCAGCTCGGAAGATCAAGATAAGTCTGCTCTCAAATTGTTCCCTTCAGACATGACATCAAATTTTACCGAAAAGGAGACGATCATATTATGAAACTCGTAGTTTTAGATGGATATACAGAAAATCCCGGTGATTTAAGCTGGGACGCGTTAAAAGAATTCGGTGATCTCACTGTCTACGACAGAACGTCCTATGCAGAGTCACCGTTGATTGCCGAGCGCATCGGTGATGCCGAGATCGTTATCACAAACAAGACTCCAATCTCCCGCGAAACCATGGACAAGTGTCCGAATATCCGTCTGATCGCGGTTCTTGCAACAGGCTACAATGTCATTGACTACAATTACGCAGCTGAAAAAGGGATTCCGCTCGTCAATGTCCCGACATACGGAACCGCATCTGTCAGCCAGTTTTCGATCGCCCTTCTCCTCGAGATCTGCCACCACATCGGCCATCACGATCAGACTGTTCATGAGGGAAAATGGGCTGAAAACGATGACTGGTGCTACTGGGACTATCCGCTGATCGAACTGGAAGGAAAGACCATTGGCATCATCGGCTTCGGACGCATCGGGCAGACCGAAGGACGCATCGCGAAAGCTCTCGGCATGCATGTCATTGCCTATGACCTCTATCCGAATGAATCCGGCCGTGCGATCGCGGATTATGTCACTCAGGATGAACTTTTCGCAAAGGCAGACGTGATCTCCCTCCACTGCAACCTGACTCCTGAGAATACCGGCCTGATCAACCGTGAAAACCTTGCGAAAATGAAAGATGGAGTGATCCTTCTCAACAATGCCCGCGGGCAGCTTGTCAACGAGACGGATCTTGCAGCGGCATTGACTTCCGGAAAGGTCGCCGCCGCAGGTCTCGATGTTGTTTCCACCGAGCCGATCAGGGCGGATAATCCTCTTTTAAAAGCACCGAATTGCATCATCACCCCACATATTTCCTGGGCTCCAAAGGAAAGCCGCGAACGGATCATGGACTGCACGGCAGAGAATATCCACGCATTTCTGGAAGGGAAGCCGGTCCATGTCGTGAACATGAAACAGCTTTGATCTGCATATGCAGGATGCCCCGATGCTTTTGTGCAAATGGGAATTGTCAAGAGTTTTTAAGAGAAAGGAATGGTTCAGTTCCGTTAAGATGCTGAGCCATATTTAAAGCCATGAACGAATCGATCCATAAATATTTTCGCGTCGGAACGCTCCAGTGGATGAGCTTTCCTGACAAGGCACCAATGGACTCCCTGCTTCAGATCACCTGCGATGACTTTTTTGACGCGATCGAAGTGAAGGGATATGATACCGGGGAAGAGCAGCGTCATGCCGCAAAGCTTCTTTCTCAGAGCCACATGACCGTCTGCTACGGTGCGCAGCCACTGGAACTCTCCAATGGACTGAACCCGAACGCGATCAATGAGGCTGAGCGGAAAAAAGCCGAGCTTGCCCTGCTTCATGCCATCGATGAAGCGTATCGACTCGGCGCAGAGGGGATTTCGTTTCTCGCCGGAAAATGGACACCAGAGCACCGTGACGAGGCATTTTCCCAGCTTTTAACGACCACCAGAGTTCTCTGCGATTACGCAAAGCAAAAGGAAATGATGGTGGAGCTGGAAATTTTTGACTATGATGTCGATAAATCCTCCCTCATAGGACCGGCCCCGTATGCGGCAAAATTTGCAGCTGAAATGCGGATGACTCACAACAATTTCGGTCTTCTTGTGGATCTATCCCACATCCCGATCACCCATGAGAGCAGCCAGTTTGTCGTCCGCACGCTCCGTCCCTATATCACCCATTTTCATATCGGAAATGCGGTCGTGAAGGAAGGTTTTGACGGTTACGGGGATAAACATCCCAGATTTGGGTACCCGGGAAGTGCCAATGATACCGATGAACTCCGGGATTTCTTTCAGATATTAAAAGACGAGGGATTCTTCAATGCCGCGAATCCTTACGTTCTCTCGATCGAGGTCACCCCGCGACCGGGTGAGAATTCCGATATCGTGCTCGCGTCCACAAAACGTGTGATCCGCCGGGCATGGGCATTGGTGGAATAAGAAATATAAAAACGCTATTCTTTTGTCAGCAGTTTTTTCGGATACAGGATCATAACAAAGCTGCGGCAGACATTTTTTATCTGTCTGCCGCAGCTCTTATAATCTAAACCTGAATTCTGTCCGCGACCTCACAGCCTATCGCGACTCTGCATCCATCATTTCCGATGATCATCCAGTCATCGTTCTGCTGGATTACATCGATTGGATTTCCCTCACAAAAATCGTGACGATGAAGGAAATCCATCACTTTCTGATTTCCAAGCATCCATTTGATGATATATCGTTCCCCTGCTCTTGCCGTTGATAACGCCTGCATAATAACGCCCCCTGATTCTACTCTGCATGACCGCCGCATCGGATATTATCTGTAAATTAGGATAATTTCATTCGTTTTGCATCTTCTATTTACAGGATACTCTTCAAACTATCGGTTAGTCAAGCGTAAAATCAGTTAGGTATATGTAATTCTCATCTCATGCTTCTAATTTGTAAATAACTCAACCCAGTAATACTCCCATTTGCTGTCCGGATCATAATAAAAACCTATCGCTGATTTTTTAAATGATTTATTTAAAATATTTGCCTTATGTCCCTTGGAATTCATCCACCCCTTTACAGCCGCTTCCGGAGTTACCGGGCTTGCATAAATGTTCTCTCCCATGGATCCATTTCTGATTCCCACTTCCTCAAGTACGGTAAAGCAGCTGGTTCCATCTGGCCGCGTATGGGAATAGGATTCTTCGATCTCCTGCGCACGGATATTACATGCCTCCTGAATTTCCTCATCGTATTCCAGCTCTGCAATTCCTTTTTTCTTCCGTTCCTGATTGATCAGTTCGAAGCAGGCCATCGCCCAGTCCTCATAAATACCTGCGTCTGTCAGTTTCTGCAGCGAGCCTGTTGTTCCTGTTTTCTGTTCTGCTCCATCGGTCGTCACAACTTTTGACAAGTCAACACTGTCTCTGTCTGCATCTTTTTTATAGGCCCACCATTCAGATTCTTCCACAATATCTGTAACTGCATGGCTGTCTTTTTCAATTACATAATAAACACCATCAGATAAATCATGAATCGACTTTGTTGACTGTTTGCCGTTATCTAAGAAGTAATAGCCCGTTCCGTCAATCTCCTGATATCCTGTTGCCATATAGCCATTTTCGTCAAAATAATATTTTGTGCCTGAGATCTTTTTCCAGCCAATACTGACATTTCCCTTCGAATCATAATATTTTGATCCGACTGAATCAGTCACCCACTGATTCTTCTTCGAAGATTCCGATCCAGCACCGCCCTGATTTTCTGTACTGCTTTTCTTTGTCTGGACCGTTCCGTTCACCAGCCATGCACCTGAATCGTTTACGTCGAATCCATCAATCTTCGTGCTCGCATACAGCCAGCCATTTGCATCAAAGCGATAGCACTCACTGACTCCATCTCTGTTTCCATCCAGCCATGTCCACATGTTAGTCGGATAACTGCCGTCATCATTCCGATACCACCAGTTTGAAATTCCCCCCTGATTTGCCGGTCTTGCCGGGTCCTGAACCCATGTTCCCGCAAATGCCGGAATCGTTATGATCACAGTCATAACAAACGCCGCCCCAAGAACTCTGTACTTTTTCTTCATAGTTTTATCTCCCGTATTTTATGGACAATCCTATTCTATTCCGTGGAGCAGAATTGTCTATCTCTATCGTATCATTCTCCTATATAGAAGTAAAGCATTATTCGTATTTGAACTGCTGTTTGCTTTCTTTGTTCCTTTCCCTCGTCATCTCCGAATTGCCTCTAAGTTTTTTGCAACAGAAAAACCCGCAGAACAAAGTTCTGCGGGTCTCTTACGCTTGGACACAAATATCTCACGGAGATACTATATTTATTTTTTCCCGGTGTCATCTTCTTGTCCGCTTTGCGTCCAAGAAGCCGCGCTTAACAGCGCTATAAAAAGTTATTTCACGATCCGCTCAGGAATGAGTAAACTCCTTCCTGAGCTCCTCATGAAAAACTTTTTGCACCTCTGTATTATATCCGATTATTCTACGATTGTAGCAACTCTACCGGAACCAACAGTTCTGCCGCCCTCACGGATAGCGAAACGAAGACCCTGCTCCATAGCTACCGGATGGATAAGCTCGATTGTCATCTCAACGTTGTCGCCCGGCATGCACATCTCTGTACCTTCCGGAAGCTCGCAAACGCCTGTAACGTCTGTTGTTCTGAAGTAGAACTGCGGACGATAGTTGTTGAAGAACGGTGTATGACGGCCGCCCTCGTCTTTAGTAAGAACGTAAACCTGAGCTGTGAATTTCTTGTGGCACTTTACAGAACCCGGTTTAACAAGACACTGTCCTCTCTGGATCTCAGTTCTCTGAACACCACGAAGAAGAGCACCGATGTTATCACCAGCCTGAGCCTGGTCAAGAAGTTTACGGAACATCTCGATACCAGTTACAACTGTCTTACGAACGTCCTCATGAATACCAACGATCTCAACCTCATCGTTGAGCTTAAGTGTACCACGCTCTACACGGCCTGTAGCAACTGTACCACGACCTGTGATTGTGAATACGTCCTCGATCGGCATAAGGAACGGCTTATCTGTGTCACGAACCGGATCCGGAATGTAGCTGTCAACAGCATCCATAAGTTCCATGATCTTGTCGCCCCACTCGCCATTCGGATCCTCAAGAGCCTTAAGAGCAGAACCCTGGATGATCGGAGTGTCATCGCCCGGGAACTCGTACTCGTTAAGAAGGTCTCTGATCTCCATCTCTACGAGCTCAAGAAGCTCCGGATCGTCAACCATATCGCACTTGTTCATGAATACTACGATGTACGGAACGCCTACCTGACGGGAAAGCAGGATGTGCTCTCTTGTCTGAGCCATAACACCATCAGTAGCAGCTACAACAAGGATAGCGCCATCCATCTGAGCAGCACCAGTGATCATGTTCTTTACATAGTCAGCATGGCCTGGGCAGTCAACGTGTGCATAGTGTCTCTTCTCTGTCTCGTACTCAACGTGTGCAGTAGAGATAGTGATTCCACGCTCTCTCTCTTCCGGAGCTTTATCGATGTTCTCGAAATCAGTAGCTGTGTTACCTGCAACTCTTGCTGCAAGAACTTTTGTGATTGCTGCTGTTAATGTTGTTTTACCATGGTCAACGTGTCCAATGGTACCAATGTTACAATGCGGTTTGGTTCTGTCAAACTTAGCTTTTGCCATTTTAAAACGTCCTCCTTAATTTTGCGCCCATTGGGCTATCATATTTAACTTAGGCTGAATACTATTATATTCCATTCGAAAAAGTTTTTCAAGCCTATTCTTGCTATATGCAAGAGGAAACCGGAAATAATCCCTTGGGATTATTTCGCAGCGCCCTTTCTCTCAGCGATGATCTTCTCCTGAACGCTCTTCGGTACCTGCTCGTACTTCTCGAAGAACATGGAGTAGTTACCACGACCCTGTGTTCTGGAACGAAGGTCTGTGGAGTAGCCGAACATCTCAGCAAGCGGAACATATGCCTTAACCATCTTGCCGCCGCCGATATCTTCCATACCCTCGATACGTCCACGACGTGCGTTAACGTCACCGATAACGTCGCCCATGTACTCCTCAGGCATTGTAACCTCAACCTTCATGATCGGCTCAAGAAGTACCGGGTTACCTTTCGCCATAGCATCCTTGAATGCCATGGATCCAGCGATGTGGAATGCCATCTCGGAAGAGTCGACCTCATGGTAAGATCCGTCGTATACATCAGCGGAAACGCCGAGTACCGGGAATCCTCCAAGAATACCAGCCTTAGTAGCCTCTTCGATACCTTCGCCTACAGCCGGGATGTATTCCTTCGGAATAGCACCGCCGACAACGGAAGAAGTGAACTTGAATGTCTCTTCGCCGTTCGGGTCCATCGGTGTGAAGTGTACTTTACAGTGACCGTACTGTCCACGACCACCAGACTGCTTAGCGTACTTGCTGTCTACATCAACAGCCTTAGTCATTGTCTCCTTGTAAGCAACCTGCGGAGCACCAACGTTAGCCTCTACCTTGAATTCACGAAGGAGACGGTCAACGATGATCTCGAGGTGAAGCTCACCCATACCAGAGATGATTGTCTGGCCTGTTTCTGTATCTGTATGAACACGGAATGTCGGATCCTCTTCAGCAAGCTTTGCAAGAGCCTCGCCCATCTTATCCTGTCCGGCTTTTGTCTTCGGCTCGATTGCGATATCGATAACCGGCTCCGGGAATACCATGGACTCAAGGATTACCGGATGCTGCTCGTCACAGATCGTATCACCAGTTGTTGTGGACTTGAATCCAACAGCAGCTGCGATATCACCGGAGTAAACCTTGTCAAGCTCGTGTCTCTTGTTTGCATGCATCTGAAGGATACGGCCAACACGCTCTTTTTTATCTTTTGTTGCGTTTAATACGTAGGAACCGGAGTTCATTGTTCCGGAGTAAACACGGAAGAATGCAAGTTTACCTACGAACGGGTCTGTCATGATCTTGAATGCAAGTGCGGAGAACGGCTCATCATCGGAAGAATGACGAACTACTTCGTTGCCCTCAAGGTCAACGCCCTTGATCGGCGGGATGTCAAGCGGAGACGGCATGTACTCGATGATTGCATCAAGGAGCTTCTGTACGCCTTTGTTTCTGTATGCTGTACCGCAGCATACCGGAATTGCCTGACACTCGCAGGTTGCTTTACGAAGAACCTTCTTCATCTCATCAACGGTCGGCTCCTCACCCTCAAGATACTGCATCATGAGGTCATCATCGAGCTCGCAGATCTTCTCAACGAGTTCGCTGTGGTAAAGCTCTGCATCATCTGCCATATCTTCCGGAATGTCTGTTACGGAGATATCATCGCCCTTTTCATCGTTGTAGATGTAAGCCTTCATTTCGAAGAGGTCGATGATTCCCTTGAACTCGTCTTCCTTACCGATCGGGAGCTGGATGCAGATTGCGTTCTTGCCAAGTCTTGTACGGATCTGATCTACACAGCCGTAGAAGTTTGCACCAAGGATATCCATCTTGTTGATGAATGCCATTCTCGGTACGTTGTAGGTATCAGCCTGACGCCATACGTTCTCAGACTGCGGCTCTACACCACCCTTTGCACAGAAAACGCCTACAGCGCCATCAAGTACACGAAGGGAACGCTCAACCTCAACAGTGAAGTCTACGTGACCTGGTGTATCGATGATGTTGATACGGTGCTCAAGTGCGCCAGCCTTCGGCTTTGTCTGCTCCTGGAGTGTCCAGTGGCAAGTCGTAGCTGCGGATGTGATCGTGATACCTCTCTCCTGCTCCTGCTCCATCCAGTCCATGGTAGCTGTACCTTCGTGAGTATCACCGATCTTATAGTTAATACCAGTATAATAAAGGATACGCTCTGTCGTTGTTGTCTTACCAGCATCGATATGAGCCATGATTCCGATATTTCTGGTTCTCTCTAACGGATATTCTCTTCCAGCCAAGGATTTTTCCTCCTATTAGAATCTGTAGTGAGCAAATGCCTTATTAGCCTCAGCCATCTTATGCATTTCCTCTTTCTTCTTTACAGATGCGCCAGTGTTGTTAGCTGCATCCATAATCTCGTTTGCAAGTCTCTCTACCTGGGTCTTCTCGCTTCTCTTACGGGAATAGAGAGTGATCCAGCGAAGGCCTAATGCCTGTCTTCTCTCCGGCTTAACCTCGATCGGTACCTGGTATGTTGCACCACCGATACGTTTTGCCTTAACTTCGAGAACCGGCATGATGTTGTTCATAGCCTCTTCGAATACTTCTACAGCGTCCTTACCGGTCTTCTCAGCGACCTCTTCGAAAGCGCCGTAAACAATTTTCTGAGCAACGCCCCTCTTACCATCAAGCATGATGTTGTTGATCAGCTTGGTTACAACTTTGTTGCTGTAAAGCGGGTCTGCTAATACGTCTCTTTTCTGAGTATGTCCTTTACGTGGCACGTTACTTCCCTCCTTAATTATAAAAATTATATCATCGGTACTCACATGTTTCCATAAAATGTGTTCGCGCTCGGTTTTCTATCTATCTCCTGCAACCACAGGTCAAATACCACCGGCACTAATATGCGTTGTACGCATTCACTTTATTCCTGTTAGTGATCCCTATGCGGTTGTTCAAGTTTCTATCGACCGCCACTTAAGACGGGAAACTCGAACTCCGCTTCGCTACGTTTGAGTAGCAATAATTGCTTCGCAATTATTTTTTATCTTTCGGTCTCTTTGCGCCGTACTTGGAGCGAGCCTGTCTTCTGTTGGCAACGCCTGCAGTATCAAGAGTACCTCTGATGATGTGGTATCTGGTACCCGGAAGGTCCTTAACACGACCACCACGGATCAGAACAACGGAGTGCTCCTGAAGGTTATGTCCCTCACCCGGGATATAGCTTGTTACTTCAATACCGTTGGAAAGACGTACTCTGGCAATCTTTCTAAGAGCGGAGTTCGGCTTCTTAGGAGTTGCAGTCTTAACAGCTGTGCACACACCTCTCTTCTGCGGAGCAGATGTATCTGTTGCTTTCTTGTGAAGGGAGTTGTATCCTTTCTGGAGTGCCGGAGCTGTAGATTTCTTTACAGTAGTCTCTCTACCTTTTCTTACTAACTGGTTAAATGTTGGCATTCTTTTCACCTCCTGTGATATTGACTGTTGGTTGCTGCTTATCAGCCTTTATGCGCACAAAAAACGGGACGTACCCGATGCACGCCCCATTATTATATACAGAGTTTTTCTGCATGTCAAGGAGAAACCTTAAATTTTCTTTGAAAATACGGTGTTTTCCGGCTATGACACGCCTGGATGAGTTGTCTCAGATTCCTCTCTTGTAATTTTGACCGATTTGGCTCGTTTTTCTCTCTGCTTTTTATTGTTTTTTTATTTCCGCACATCTCTCTGATGTCGTAACACAGTATTCCATGTGTGCCATTCGAGTGCATATCTCACAGATATCCGCACGGTATTCTATCCTTTTTCAAAGGACTACTCCCCAAGGCAGAACATATCCACCGTAACATCAGCGAGAAGATTTCCCTTTTCATCCGTCACTTCACTGCGGACGATTGTGATGGATCTGCCGCGGCGGATCAGGATGCCTTTCGCATAGACCGTTCCTTCCGATACGTTCCGGATAAAGTTTATATGGGCGCTCTGGGTCACATATTTTCTTCCGTCGGCTCTGGCCGTGAGACCTGTTACCACATCCGCCAGGGCATAGAGCATTCCGCCATGAACCATGCCCATCAGGTTTGTCACGCCATGGGTGATCTTCATGCTGATCTCACTGCATTCCGGGGAGATCTTTTCAATCTTCATATTTGTATATCCCATAAATGGATTGTGTTTTACATACTCGTCCGGGTCGAGGACGTTCCATGTTTCTTTCATGATTTTTTCTCCTTCTGCGTTCCGCCAGTGTCAAAAATCCCATCGGCACAGCCGGTCCGGAATAGATTTTTGCCCGCTACTGTAAAGGTACCGAACCGTTACAAGCGCTGTATATTTCCAGACAGGATTTTACCATACCGGCGGTCTTCATGCAAGACCCCGGTGCGATTTGCTCATCTCCTGCCTCCCATTCATGTACTATGCAGACTATGGAAGTTCCTGTCATGAAGATTCCTTTTTCAAACCTGAAGCCACAGGGATTCTCATCCGGTAGATTGCTCCATGTTCCGGCAGCTTTCTATTTTCAACAGAAACACTACCGCCCATGTAGGACAACCCGCTCTTTACAATGGATAATCCCAGTCCAAAATTTCCTTTTCTTCCTTTATAAAATCGGTCAAAAATATGCGGAAGCTCCTTCACGTCGATTCCGGCTCCGTCATCCATGACCGTGATCTCCACCATATCTCCCGCAAGTATTGCCGAGATCCAGACTGCATGCTCTGCATAACGCAGGCAGTTCGATACTGCATTCTGAAGAACACGGATCATCAGTTTCGGATCAACTCTGATTCCGATATCAGGAATTTCTCCATCCAGATAAATCTTTTTTGTTCCTGCGCTTCCCTTTAAGATCACAGCCTGCTCTTCCAGGAATTCCTCCAACGGAATCTCCAGGATCTTTATCTTCATGCTCCCGTTCTCAATCTTCGTCAGCGTTAAAATACTTTCCACCATATCCGACATTCTCATACATTCCTTCAGGATCACTTCTGAGGCTGCCGCGGGGTCCCCTAAAAGTCCACACTGAATTCCCTGAGCATAACCGGTAATCGACGCAAGGGGTGTCTTTAGATCATGCGAGACATTCTGGTAAAAACTTCTCATATTTTCCTCTGATGCCTTCAATTTCCCGGACATATGATTGACAGATATTCTCAATTCTTCCAGTTCCTCTGTCGGAAATTCTTCCGCGATCTCCTCATAATCCCCGTTTCCAATCTTTTCTGCACTCCGGCACAGATCGGCAAGCGGTCTCGTAATATTCCTCGTAACCAGCCAGATAACTAATCCCGCCCCTGAGAGGCAGATAATGGTGCAAAAGGCCAGCGGTTTCCAGACATTTTCCAACAAGGACACCGTATCCGGGATGGACGAGTAGCAGATGATATATTTATCTGCCATATCTCCCTTTAATGGAGATTCTATAAACTGCACGATATACGCTTTTTTCGCCGTCCGGATCTTCACAGCAGTCCGGACCTGAATCCCGCCCCCGTCGATTTTTCTCTGGCACTCCGCTAACAATTCAGAAGTGGCTTCCGTCAATTCGCCTTCCTTTGGCCATGAAAGGCGAAGGTCATTTCCAAGAACAAGAACTGAGGTCTTATTATTTCCTGAACGCATCAGTTCTTCGATCCGGATCAGGAATTCTTCTTTTTCCTGCTCCCGTTCTTTATTCTTACTTTTTTCGGTTTCCGTATCATTCTTTGCTTCATTTCGATCCGCATCTCCATACGCTTCCCGGATCACCCGCCGTGTCTGGATCACCAGACGATCTGTATTTCGTTCTGCCATCTGTTTAAAATATCCGTTTGCAGCCACTCCGAACATTAAGAAAACTGCAATTGGGAAAATAATCAGGATCATGAATACAGGTAGAAAGATTTTCAGCTGGATCCCCGGCTTTTTCTTACTGCTCATCACATTTTTTCCCTTCTTTCAAATCTTCCGCTGCGGCTGTCTGCTCACTCAGCTGATATCCAAACCCCCATATCGTTTCCAGGAAGGCAGTGGAATGAAACTGTCTTAATTTTTTTCGCAGACGTTTTACGAGATCATCCACCACATGGATATCCTGCATGTCTTGATACTGCCACACTTCCCTCAGGATCTCTTTTTTCGAGACAGCATGTCCCAACCGCTCCATTAGATATAGAAGGAACTCATACTCGGTAGGTGTCGCAGGAAACGTCATTCCGTCCACCAGAATTTTTCTCATTGCTTTACGGATCGTCATGTTTCCGCAAAACAGATTTCCCGTATCCACATGTGAAAAGATCTCCGTCCTCTTCAGAACTGCCTGTACACGTGCTACCAGTTCCAATGGAAGAAAGGGCTTTGCAATATAATCATCACTTCCCTGAGTGATTCCTATGACTTTATCGTAAGCGGAATCTCTGGATGAGACAATGATGATCGGTACACGGCTCTTTCTTCTCAGATAAGAACATATTGAAAGACCATCCTCCCCCGGCATCATGATATCCAGGATCACCAGATCCGCAGGTGCTTTTTCAAAAGTCTTTATAAGCTCTGTTCCATCTTCAAAGCACTCCACCGCATATCCCGCGTTTTCCAAAAAGGTTTTCATAATCACGCGGATGTTTTCTTCATCATCTGCAAGATAGATCCGTTTCTGCATTTTTATATTCCTGTCCTTTCCCAATATCGGATCGTACCGATTCCATACCGCAATCGTTATATCCGGTCTCATCACGGCTGTCCCATACTATCATCTGACCGGCATCTATATGTTATCATAACATTGATTCAGGTTTGCGTAAATATATGCCACAGATCTGCCAGTATTCAACTGCTTTTTCTGCCAATGCGAAATGATCTATGATATGGGTGTAACAAGAAATGAAATCTTGATTTTGCCGTTCAGGCAGAAAGGACGATCCATATGAAAAAAACAGTAAAAATGTTACTTGCAGCAGCTGCACTCAGCAGCATGATGTCCATGTCCGCATTCGCGGCACAGACCCATGAAGAGTTCCGGGCAGAATCGGAACCGACCTTTGCAAAAATGCAGGAGTTGAACGCACAGATTGAACCACTCCGCGAAGAGAACAACACGATTTCCTCCCGCTATAAAGAAATTCTCGCAAACTACAAAGAAACAGGGGAACTTCCTGTCGATGAAGAGACCTGGGCACAGATTCGCGAACTCCGCCGCAGTATCTCCGAATTCCAGTCCTCAAAAGCAGCTTCCTCAGTAAAGGAAAGCCGTGCCAGCGCAAAAGCAGCTTCAAAAAGCGGAGATTATGATACTGCATCCGAGATTATGAATGGAGTGATTGATGCAAAAGAGACACGTCTTGAAAAGCTTCAGTCCGCAAACGCTATCTGGAACCAGATTCTGGCCCTCCTGAACGGTGCGGACAACGTGGAGGAAACTACAGCCGAATAATAAATAAATTTTATACACATCCTACAATTCCAAAAGGCTCATAATGATTCAGCAGCCTGCATTGACCTGCCGGGCTGAACCGTTACAAATCTCATTCGATCCTGAGGGAGACCGCATCTGCGGTCTCCTCTTTTAATCTATCCTTCGTTAGGGATTGGGTGCCAGAAGTCCAGCCGTTCTCAGGTTTGCAAGTAATTCATTAAACTGATTCACCACATTCTCCGAGTCTGTGGCATTTGCCACCGGAGCGGCCGCTGTCACTGTCCCTGCAGGACCTGTCGGACCGGTTGGTCCCTGCGGACCATCTGCACCGATGGGACCTGCCGGGCCAATTTCGCCCTGCGGCCCCTGTGGACCAGTCGCACCTGTCGCTCCCACTGCTCCTGCCGGACCCATCGGCCCCATTGGGCCTGTCGCTCCCACTGCTCCTGCCGGACCTACCGGACCCATCGGCCCTGTCGCTCCCACTGCTCCTGCCGGACCTACCGGTCCCATCGGGCCTGTCGCTCCCGCTGCTCCTGCCGGACCTACTGGACCCATCGGCCCTGTCGCTCCCACTGCTCCTGCCGGTCCCATCGGACCCATCGGGCCCATCGGTCCTGTCGCTCCAGGCGCTCCGTCAAATCCCGGAAAGCCCTGTGGACCTCTCGGTCCTTCCGGACCCGGGCATCCCTGAGGGCCTCTCGGCCCCTGCGGTCCCCGGCAGCAGCAGGTTCCGTGTCTCCAGCCATATCCCCAGCCGCCTCCGCAATTTCCGCCACAGCCACCTCTCCTGTTTCCTCCGTAGCCACAATTTTCACCGCAGCCACCTCTTCCATCTCCGCCACAGCCCTGCGTTCCGTCCCAGCGGTCTCTTCCGTCCCGGCCGCAGCAACAGTTCCCATCCCAGTGCCCTCTCTCGTCTCCGCCCCGGCAGCTCTCTGCTCTGCAGTCCTCGTTCTCCCAGAAACCATATCCACAATTACGCATAACCAATTCTCCTTTCAGCATATTCTTCTGCAAACATCCCGTACAGGTTGTTCGCTTACTATAATCTATGCTGCCCGTCCGAAACTGCTACTTCTGCGATTTTTTGTCCAAAACTCCTGCTATCACCTCACTGGATCCGTCCAATTTGCTGCGCTTTTCTTTTCTCAAAATATTCCCTGTTTAACCGGCATGCCTCCGTCCCCGGCCGGCACCTCTCCGCCAGATCATTATACCGCTCCGCCATCTTCCATTCCCCGAGCCTGTCATAGCAGACACACATCTGCAGATACGGAATATATCCCCGGCACTCCGGCATCACAAAACCGTCCTCCCCTGTCCACCTTCCGGTCTGAACTGCCTGCCCGTACCAGAAAATTGCGTCGCGATAACGCCCGGTCGAGAAGAACCACCATCCAAGATCACAGCAAAGCTCCGGTTTCGGAATCCCCTCAGAAAGTCCAGAAAGCAGAAACTTTAACGCCCGTTCCCGATCCCCGATCCGGTACATACAGTATGCCCCATGCCTGCAGGCATCCACCCGGTCTTCCCGCCAGCCATCCGGCAGTTCCAGATATTCCGAAAATACAGAAGCAGCATCCCGGTACCTTCTGTGATAATATAATTCCTTTCCATAATAATACTGATCCCGCGGAGATAGTTTCCCCTTCTCCCGGAGCATCCGCTCAAATATCCGAAGATTCCTGTCCGGATCCCCTGTCCCCACTTTCCGGTGCTCGACCACGATATCTTCCCGCACTACTTTTCCAAAGGGTTCCACCGCCTCATGGATGCGCCCTTTCCATACGGCTTTTCCGCACCGTCTTAAAAGACGTTCTCTATAAAAGAAAAATGACGGTGTGCCATCCCCGTCATATCCAACCGCGTATTTCATCATCACCACATCCGGCCATTCGTCATCCAGCCGTCTCTTCAGATCCATTAGTTTTCTCTTTTCCTCCTGTCTTACCACATCATCTGCATCCAGCCAGAACAGGTAATCCCCCGTTCCCTTGGAAAACGCGAAATTTCTCGCCGCTGCAAAGTCATCCTTCCATTTAAAATCATAAACCTTGTCCGTAAAAGAAAATGCGATCTCCTTCGTCCGGTCC
>CAKRNI010000020.1 GCA_934370915.1 uncultured Lachnospiraceae bacterium | reverse complement strand
GTCGGCTGTCCGGTACTCCATTTAAAACGTCTGTCCATGGGTCCTCTGAAGCTTGACGATACCTTAAAGGCCGGGGAATACCGGAAACTGACGGATAAAGAACGGGAGTTGTTGGAAAACTTATGATAAAGAATTTTTTGGAAAATAAAAAGGCGATGCTTTTTGATCTGGATGGGACTCTGGTGGATTCCATGTGGATGTGGGAGGCAATCGATATCGAATTTTTGGGAGCTTACGGCTATGAATGTCCGGACGATATCCAGAGAGCGATCGAGGGAATGAGCTTTTCGGAGACAGCGGTATATTTTAAGGAGCGGTTTGATCTCCCGTTAAGTCTTGACGAGATCAAGGCGGTCTGGACCCGGATGTCAATCGACAAGTACCGTCATGAAGTGCCCTTGAAGCCGGGTGTTCTGGAATTTTTGAAATACTGTAAGGAGAACGGGATCCGCACAGGAATCGGGACCAGCAACGGAAGCGAGATCGTAGATGCGGTCCTGACATCTTTGAAGGTGAAAGAGTACTTTGATGCGGTGGTGACAGCCTGCGAGGTGGCTCACGGAAAGCCGGAGCCGGATATCTACCTTGAAGTCGCAAAACGTCTTGGCGTGAAACCGGAGAACTGCCTCGTGTTTGAGGATATCCCGGCAGGAATCATGGCAGGCAAAGCGGCGGGGATGCCGGTGATCGCCATGGAGGATGATTTCTCGGCAGATCTGATGGATGAGAAGAGAGAGCTTGCGGACGCGGTGATCTCCGATTACAGAGAATTATTGTAGTTTTTATAAAAATGGCTCATTTGCCGGTTCAAGAATAAAATGAATAAGGACATAACATATGATACATGATTTTCTCCCGGTATGCCGGGCAGATATGGAAAAAAGAGGCTGGGACCAGTGTGACTTCGTCTATGTTTGCGGGGACGCCTATGTGGACCACCCGTCCTTCGGTTCCGCGATCATCAGCCGTGTGCTGGAATCCTACGGATACAAGGTCGGGATCATCGCCCAGCCGGACTGGAAGGACAAAGAGAGCGTTCAGGTTCTCGGAAGACCGCGCCTCGGCTTCCTTGTGAGTGCCGGAAACATGGACTCCATGGTAAACCATTACTCCGTCTCAAAAAGACGCCGCGATAAGGATTCCTACACTCCGGGCGGTGTTATGGGAAAACGGCCGGATTACGCGGCAGTAGTCTACTGCAACCTGATCCGATCCGTTTATAAGGACATTCCCATCGTGATCGGCGGGATCGAGGCGAGCTTACGGCGCCTGGCCCACTATGATTACTGGTCAAACAAGGTGAAACACTCGATCCTCGTGGATTCTCAGGCAGACCTGATCTCTTACGGAATGGGCGAGAAGTCCATCGTTGAGATCGCGGACGCGCTGAACTCCGGTCTTGATGTGAAGGATATCACATTTATCGACGGAACGGTCTATAAGACGGACAGTCTGGATTCCGTATACGATGCGGTTACCCTGCCGTCCTACGATGAGATCAAAACAGATAAGAGACGTTATGCGGAAAGCTTCAATATCCAGTATAAAAATACGGATGCCTTCTCGGGAAAACGTCTTGTGGAGCAGTACCGGGACAACCTCTATGTTGTCCAGAATCCACCGGCAAAACCGCTCTCTGTTCAGGAGATGGATGATGTCTACGCGCTTCCATATATGAGGCGGTGGCATCCGTCCTACGACGCAGCGGGCGGAATTCCGGCGTTCTCGGAGGTAAAATTCAGCCTGATCAGCAACCGCGGCTGCTTCGGCGGCTGCAGCTTCTGTGCGCTGACGTTCCATCAGGGGCGTATTATCCAGGTACGAAGCCACGAATCGATCATCGATGAGGCGAAATATCTGACAAAGGAACCGGATTTTAAGGGATACATTCACGATGTGGGCGGTCCTACAGCGAACTTCCGCTTTCCGGCCTGTAAAAAACAGCTGAAATACGGAGCATGTCCGGGGAAACAGTGTCTGTTCCCAAAACCATGTGAAAACCTGATCGCGGACCATACGGATTATATCGCGCTCTTAAGAAAGCTCCGGGCGCTGCCGAAGGTGAAAAAGGTATTTATCCGTTCCGGCATCCGTTTCGACTATGTTCTCGCGGACAGGAAAAAGGATTTCTTAAGAGAACTCTGCATGTACCATGTCAGCGGACAGCTGAAGGTTGCCCCGGAGCATGTCTCGGATCAGGTGCTCAGACTTCTCGGAAAGCCGGAGAATTCCGTCTATGAGAAGTTTGCCCGGGAATATAAAAAGATGAATGAGAAGCTGGGCTTAAAGCAGTATCTCGTTCCATACCTGATGTCCTCCCACCCGGGTTCCACCTTGAAAGAGGCGGTGGAGCTTGCGGAACACTTAAGGGATCTTGGCTACATGCCGGAGCAGGTACAGGATTTTTACCCGACACCGTCGACGATCTCTACATGTATGTACTATACAGGGCTGGATCCGCGGACGATGGAACCGGTCTATGTGCCGACGAACCCGCATGAGAAGGCGATGCAGCGTGCCCTGATCCAGTACCGGAATCCGGACAACTATGATCTTGTAAAAGAGGCGCTGATCAAGGCAGGAAGAGAGGATCTTATCGGATTTGACCAGAAATGCCTGATCAAACCAAGGAAGATGACGAAGGACATCGCAGACAGAAAAAAAGATGGAATGAGAACTGGCAAAAAGCCCGGGAACGGGAAAACGGAAGGAAAAGGCCGCCAGGTCTTATCCGGCAGGGCAAAGGGAATGGCCGGACAGACCGGTGGGAGAAGACCGAAGCCGAAGCAGGGCGGACGGAAGAAATAACGGCGTTATCCTGCGCGGATCTGTAAAAAATGAGCATTGATACAGCTCAACCATGTTTTTAGAAAGGCAGATTTCATGAGTGGAAAAAAGATTGCGATCGTGACCGGCGCGTCGTCGGGAATGGGAAGGGAGATGGTGTATCTCCTTGCGGATCACTTTGCGGCACTGGAGGAGATCTGGGTCATCGCCAGACGAAAGGACCGCCTGGAGGAGCTCGTTGGAAAGGTTCCTGTGTCCTTACGGATCCTGCCGTTCGATCTTTCAGACGAGGAAGACCTTGGCATGCTTTCCGGACTTTTAAAACAGGAACAGCCGAATGTGAAGATCCTCGTAAACGGTGCGGGATATGGAAAGACAGGTGCCGCGGGAACGATCCCGGGCAGTCTCTCCACCGGAATGGTGCGGTTAAACGATGAGGCTCTGGTGGCGGTGACGGAGATGGTACTTCCATATATCTCAGGGAACAGCCGGATCATCCAGTTTGCCTCCGCGGCAGCGTTTATGCCGCAGCCGGGATTCGCGGTCTACGCCGCGTCCAAGTCCTTTGTGTTGAGTTACAGCCGGGCCTTGGCTGCCGAGTTAAAAAAGAGGGAGATCTATGTGACGGCGGTTTGTCCGGGACCGGTTGAGACGGAGTTTTTCGGAATCGCTCTCGATGGGGGAAAGCTTGCACCTATCAAGAAACTCACGATGGCAGATCCGAAAAAAGTAGTGAAAAAAGCTCTCCTGGACAGCATGAAGGGCAAACGGATCTCGGTATATGGTCCGTGGATGAAAGCATTCTATGTTCTCTGCCGGATCGTTCCGCATGAGATCCTGATGGGGTTTATCAACTGGTAACCTCCAACTGCGGGGCAGAACACTGAAAATTTACAAAGTATAGCAGAAAAGAGGGAAAAACTTGAAATTACGACTGGAAAAAGGAACTTACCGTTACCGTACCGCCCACAAAAAACGTCAGCTTTTCTTTGTGGTACTGTTTATTCTGGCGATTGTTGCGCAGCTTGTTTTAAGAAACTTTATCACGGAGCAGATCTATAAAAATCTTGTCACGATCAGTGCGATCCTCACGGTCCTGCCGATGGCAAACCTCGCGTCCCCGCTGGTGGTTGCGGCGAGGATTCCGGAGGTCCCGGAGGAATTTCACAACGCATGTGTTCCATACGAGGAGAAATTTCCGATCTTATACGATCTGATCATTACATCTAATGACCTGATCATGCCGGTGGACGCTGCGGTTGTCCATCCGACCGGGGTCTACCTCTACTGTCCGAACAAAAACGTGGACAGGAAGAAGGCGGAAAAATTCTTAAACGAGATGCTGGTGGGCTGGAAGCTGGACGGAAACGCGAAGGTCATGAACGAGGAGAAAAAGTTCCTCCGGCGGCTTTCTGAGCTTAAGACTGTCACAGAGGAAGAAGATGACGGAAGCGCTCCGCATGTTTTAAAGTTATTGAAGAGTCTTTCCATGTAGGGGAATAAAAAATGAGAGAGATCGTGATTGAGAAGAACGAGGCGGGACAGCGACTGGATAAGTTCCTTGCGAAGTACATGAATGAGGCGTCGAAGAGCTTTTTCTATAAGATGATGCGCAAGAAGAACATCACGCTGAACGGGAAAAAGTGTGAGGGAAATGAAAAACTCGCCGAAGGCGATGTCGTGAAGCTGTTTCTTGCGGAGGACACTATTGAAAAATTTTCCAGTGTTCAGGTGCAGGAGGTAAAGAAGGTAGATCTCGATATTCTCTATGAGGATGACGAGATCATTCTGGTCAACAAACCGGCGGGTATGCTGTCGCAGAAGGCTAAGGAAACCGATGAGTCTCTTGTAGAATATCTGATCGATTATCTTTTGGAAAGCGGCAAGCTCACGGAGAGCGGGCTGCGCGCGTTCCGCCCGTCGGTCTGCAACCGTCTGGACCGGAATACCAGCGGTATCGTGGCAGCAGGAAAGTCTCTGGCGGGTCTTCAGATGCTTTCCGGCGTGTTTAAAGACCGCTCGATCCACAAGTATTATCAGTGTCTCGTATCCGGTGAGATCCGGGACGTGAAGACGGTGGACGGTTGGCTTTTAAAGGATGAGAAGAAGAATCAGGTGCGGATCCTCACGGAGGCGGAGGCAAAGCGCTTTGGAGGAAGAGGCGGAGACGAGGAGCCGAAACGGATCCGGACAAAATATGAGCCGATCGCGACGGACGGAAGGTTTACGCTGCTCAGAGTGACACTTCTGACCGGACGTTCCCATCAGATCCGCGCCCATTTAGCGTCTCTCGGGCATCCGATCGTTGGGGATTCCAAGTACGGCGGAGTTTCGAAGGTGAACCCCTCCGGCCGGACCGTAAAGTATCAGCTCCTGCATTCTTACCGTCTGGAGTTTCCGAAGCTTGCGGAACCGTTTGCCTATCTTTCCGGGAAGGTGTTTGAGGCGCCGATGCCCGGATATTTTGCTTCGGTACTGAAAGAGACCGGGATCAAAAAATATTTGCATTGATGATAAGGAACAGCTATGGGAACATGGAAAACCAGGGGCCTTCGTGGTTCCACGTTGGAAGATCTGATCAACCGGACCAATGACAGCTACCGGGAAAAGAAGCTGGCCCTGATCCAGAAGATCCCGACCCCGATCACGCCCATCGAGATCGATAAAAAGAGCCGCCATATCACGCTGGCGTACTTCGATATGAAAAGTACGGTCGACTATATCGGTGCGGTTCAGGGGATTCCTGTCTGCTTTGACGCGAAGGAATGCGCGGTGCGGACGTTCCCACTTCAGAACATCCACCCGCACCAGATCGCGTTCATGAAGGAATTTGAAGCCCAGGGCGGAGTTGCCTTCATTATCCTCTCCTTTACAGCGGAGAACGAGATCTATTATGTTCCTTTTGATGTGGTGAACCGTTTCTGGGAACGGATGGAAGATGGCGGAAGAAAGAGCTTTACCTATGATGAGGTGGTGCCGGAGGCGTACAGGATCCGAAGCCACAGGGACATGTATGTCCATTACCTGGAAGGGATCCAGCAGGATCTCGACCGGAAGGAAGAAAAAGGAGGAGACGGCGAATGATTGAAATGGTCATATGGCTCGTTGTGATCGCGGCGTTCGTGTTCCGGGCGTTAAAACAGAACGGGACACTGGACGAACTCTTTGCGGGGGCAAAGAAGCGGAAAGAAAATCAGGCAGAGCGCGTGGTGTACGAACAGCCGGAGGAAGGCTCCGGGAAGAAGGAGAAGAAGAAGGGACCGGGGATCCGGGTTCCGAAGCACACAGGTCTTGCGGTGACTGCGGTTGTGATCGTCCTCGCGGCGGCAGTACTTTCCTTTGACAGCTTCTACACTCTTTCCGAGGAGGAGATGGCGGTGGTTACCACATTTGGAAAACCGTCGGTGGAGGAGGCATCGGGTCTTCACTTTAAAATTCCGGTGATTCAGCGCGTGACTAAGGTTTCAAAGGCCATCACGGGTATGCAGATCGGCTACACGACGGACCCGGCCCGGGCGGACGGCGCCTCCATAGACAATCCGGTATCCATCGAGAACGAGAGCCTGATGATCACAAAGGATTTCAATCTGACAAACGTGGATTTCTATGTGGAATACATGGTCACGGATCCGGTTCAGGCGGTGCGTCACAGAAGTGTGTACGAGTCTATCATCAAAAATCTGGCTCAGAGCTACATCCGCGATACCGTCGGCGTTTACAATGTTGATGATGTGATCACCACCGGAAAGACCCAGATTCAGGAGCGGATCAAGGAGCAGCTCACAAACCGTCTCGTCGAGGAAAATATCGGATATGGAATCTACAATGTGTCGATTCAGGATACGGAAATGCCGAGAGATGATGTGGCAAATGCCTTCAAGGCAGTTGAGGATGCGAAACAGGGCATGGAGACGGCGATCAACTCCGCAAAGAAATATCAGTCTGAGAATATTCCGGAGGCGAAGGCAAAGGCCGATAAGCTTTTGCAGGATGCCGAGGCATACAAGGAACAGCGGATCAATGAGGCAAACGGACAGGTGGCGCGTTTCGAGGACACATACGCGGAGTATGTGAAGTACCCGCTGATCACGAAAAAGCGCATGTTCTATGAGACCATGGAGGAAGTTCTTCCGGATCTCAAGGTTATCATCACCGGTGGAAACGGCACACAGACGCTGCTGCCGTTAGAACCATTTTCAGAGACAGCTTCCGGCAGCGCAGCACAGACGGGAGGAGGGAACTAAATGAAAAAGACAGGGAAAAAAATCATAGTGATCGTCGTTCTCCTTCTGATCGTTGTTCTGCTTCAGGGCAGTATGGTGAGCACGTACAATGATGAGTATAAGCTTGTTCTCCAGTTTGGAAAAGTGGTCCGGGTGGTGGAGACACCGGGTCTCAGCTTTAAGATCCCGTTTCTTCAGACAACACAGTCGATTCCTAATTATGAGATGATCTATGACCTTATTCCGAGTGAGGTTAATACGAGGGATAAAAAGGTGATGGTAACGGATTCCTTTGCATTGTGGAGTGTCACAGATCCGCTGGCATACCTGTCCAGACTCGGAGCGAACAAGGCAAATGCGGAAAGCCGAATTTCCGTTGTCGTGTACAATGCTGTAAAAAATGTCATTTCCTCCACGGATCAGGCAGATGTGATCTCCGGCCGTGACGGAAAGCTGGCAGAGATGATCACGGAAAAGATCGGTTCTTCTCTGGACAGCTACGGAATCAAGGTAAAAAAGGTGGAGACGAAGCTCTTAGACCTCCCGGATTCCAACAAGGAGGCCGTTTACCAGCGTATGATCTCCGAACGCCAGAATATCGCTGCCGGATATATCGCAGACGGTGAGTACCAGTCCAATGTCATCAAGAACAGCACAGATAAAGAGGTCTCCATCATCATTTCCGAGGCCCAGGCCCAGGCGGAGAAGATCCGGGCGGAAGGCGAGGCAGAGTATATGAGGATCCTTTCCGGCGCGTACAATGACGAGGGCAAGGCCGATTACTATAATTATATCCGCAGTCTGGACGCGTTAAAGGCAAGCCTCAAGGGAGACAATAAGACGATCATTCTGGATGAAAATTCAGAGCTTGCGAAGATCCTTCGGGGGAACTATTAAGGAACGGACAGGATAAAACCGCAACAGCGGAAAATTCCTGTGAAGCAGTGATACCGTGGATCCGGAACGCTCCGGACGAAGCAGGCCGCTGCGGGACATAACCGCGGTCAGTAAAAAGGACCGGGGATGTCTGATAAATAATGATACGGTAAAGGAGAAGGGTTATGTCAAAAGTAGTTGATTATTTCCTCAAGTATGTAGCATTCGATACGCAGTCCGCAGAGGATGCGGGGACAGTTCCGAGTACGGAAAAACAGTTCGCTCTGGCGAAGCTTCTGTCCGAACAGTTAAAGAATATCGGGGTGAAGGACGTCTCCATGAGTGAGCACGGTTACGTATACGGAACGATTCCGGCAAACGGGGATTATAACTGCCAGACCGTCGGCTTCCTCGCGCATATGGACACTTCACCGGATTGTCCGGATGAGAATGTCCGCCCACAGCTTGTCAAGCACTACGACGGAAAGGATATCACTTTAAATAAGGCACTCGGTGTAAAGATGACAACAAAGATGTTCCCATTCTTAAAAAATTATGTGGGACAGGATCTGATCACCACCGACGGAACGACACTGTTAGGTGCAGATGACAAGGCGGGAATTGCCGAGATCATGACTATGGCGGAGACACTCCTGACACATCCGGAGATCCCGCACGGAACCATCAAGATTGCTTTCACACCGGACGAGGAAGTCGGACACGGGGTTGACTTCTTTGATGTTCCCGGCTGGGGCGCAGATGTGGCTTACACCGTTGACGGTGGCGCGTGGGGCGAGATGGAGTATGAGACCTTCAACGCGGCATCTATGAAAGTTACGATCCATGGAAGCAACATTCATCCGGGCAGCGCGAAGAACAAGATGAAAAACTCGATCCTGATCGGTCTGGAATTCCAGTCGATGCTGCCGGAGAACGAGAAGCCGCAGTATACTGAGAAGTACGAGGGATTTTTCCACTTAAATCACATCGGCGGAAACGTGGAGAATACGACTCTCCACTACATCGTCCGTGACCATGATATGACGCGGTTTGAGGAGAGAAAAGCGCTCGGAAAGAAGATCGGCGAGTTCCTGAACGCGAAGTACGGTGAGGGAACGGTCGAGGTGGAGATCGCAGATACCTACTACAATATGGCTGAGAAGATCCGTCCGCATATGTACCTGATGGATGTGGCTGCTGAGGCATTTAAGGAGCTTGGGGTCGAGACTCCGGTGATTAATCCGGTCCGCGGAGGCACGGATGGATCGAGACTTTCCTACATGGGACTCCCGTGCCCGAACCTCTGTACCGGCGGACATAACTATCATGGAAAGTATGAGTTCGTCTGCATCCAGTCTATGGAGAAGACCGTGGAGCTGCTTCTTAAGATCGCAGAGAAATTTACAAAGGTTGAGAAGCGGGCATAAGTTGTTTAGATTCGTTAGAGCCGGGCACGCGGAATGGTGTGTCCGGTTTTTTAGTCATTATGCATTGGATTGGATGAAAAACAAGGCTTTTTCTTGAATCTGATATCACTTCATGGTATAATCGTGCCCGGAAAGGCGGGATAAAATGATCAATTTGATAAAAAAACGTTTGGATGCGATCCTGCACTGGAATATTTCTCTCGTAGGCGGCTTTTTGGGTGGCTATGCGATCCTTTCCCATGCAGGAATTTTTGGTTCGGCACAGACAGGAAACCTGATGGAAATGGCCTCCAATGTTCGCTTTATGGAATGGGAAGAGCTTGGACTTCGCTTTTTAGCATTTGTATTTTTTGCCTGTGGTGTTGTTGCCGCATATCTGCTTGCAAACTATACAAAGCTTCATATGAGAAAGCTTGCTATTTGGATCGATGCAGCAGGACTTGCCCTCACGGCAGTTCTTCCGCAGTCAATAGCGCCGATCGCGGGTCTATACCCGATCTTTTTTTGCTCGGCATTCCAGTGGGGTGTTTATTCCGGCGCAGATGGCTTTAACAGCGCCACCGTGTTCATGACCAATAACCTGAAGCAGGCGGTCCTTGGCTGGACACAGTATGTGATCACAAAGGATTCCGAATTTAAGCGGAAAGCGGTGCTTTATACAAATACAGTGCTCTTATTCTTTATCGGAACCTTGGCTGGTGTCTCATCGGTAGCTGCTTTTGGTGCCTGCAAAGGTGCCTTTACTGGTTTGATTCCGCTTGCAGCCGCAAGAGTGCTTATCAGCATCGGAGAACTTCCGGTTGAGGACGAGACTCCTGCAGAGACAGAAATGGAAGCAGAGGAGATGCTGGAAGAGGCAAAGATTCTGGAGAAGGAAGAGAAGAACGCTTAAAATTGAATGATTGATGAATGGGAATGGGCAGTTGATCCGGAGGTGGGGCAGCTGCCTGTTTTGTTTAATGAGGGAAATTTCGAAAAATTCTCTATTACACAAAAGGCACTAAGGAGTCAATGATACGCACTTGTACGAAGATGTAGGCTGATGCAAGCGACAGAGCGTGATACTTGAATATGTTAAGATACTGTCTTTTTAAATACAGAGCATAAGTATAAATCGTCTAAAAGGCAGGAAAGTATGTTAGAATAAAAGTTATAGAAAATAACCCTACTATTTTACAGAATAGACAGAAAGGAGACAGTATGAAATATCTGGCACACATAGAAGGGGAACGGGAACAGACCATAAAAGAGCATTCCATAGGAACTGCCGAATTGGCAGCAATGTTTGCTAAAGCATTTGGCAAAGATGATTGGGGATATTGCGTCGGAATGTTGCATGATATTGGCAAGTATTCTGAGCGGTTTCAGAAGAAAATTCAGGGAGACAACAATATTAAAGTGGACCATTCAACTGCAGGAGCAAAAGTATGTTATGAGATGGGTGGCTTATATGGGATCTTAAGCTATTGTATTGCCGGGCATCATGCAGGTTTGCCGAATACGGGGACTATATCAGGATTGGATAAATCGAGTTTGTTTGGACGATTGAAGAAAGGGGTGGATGATTTTAGCCGTTATAAAGATGAAATAGACATTCCATGTTTAAAAACATTTCCTTTCAATCCCCAGAAGACGGTAACTCCGGATTTTTCACTTAGTGTTTTTATCCGGATGATGTATTCCTGCCTGGTAGATGCGGATTTTTTAGACACAGAATATTTCATGGAGAATGGAGTAACAAATCGAGATGCGGGCGATCCGTTAAATAAGTTGTATCAAAGATTATACAATCATGTAGGGGGTTGGCTGTCAAATGAAAATTTGGAAACTATTAATGGACGGCGCAGTGAAATTTTACGACATTGCATTGCTTCAGGAAAGGAAGAACCGGGAATGTTCCGCCTAACGGTGCCAACCGGAGGAGGAAAAACATTGGCATCTTTGGCATTCGCTTTGAAGCATGCAATCGAATACGGGATGGAACGGGTAATTTATGTAATTCCATATACGAGCATAATTGAGCAGAACGCAAAAGTATTTCGGGATATATTGGGCAGCCAAAATGTTCTCGAAAATCATTATAATGTGGACTATGAATCTTCCGAGGAATTTCGACCAATGCAGCTTGCAGCGGAGAACTGGGATAAACCGGTTATTGTCACAACGAATGTTCAATTTTTTGAGTCCTTGTTTTCTAATAAATCCTCGAAGTGCCGGAAATTACATCGAATTGCAAACAGTGTAATCATATTTGATGAAGCGCAAATGCTGCCGACTGATTATCTAATCCCATGTCTGGCGCTGATGGAAGAGCTGGTTCAAAACTATCACTCAAGTCTTGTTCTTTGCACTGCAACACAACCGGCATTGGATGGATTGTTTCGGAATGAATGGAATATTCGCGAATTATGTCCGAGAAAAGAAGAGCAGTTTCAGTATTTTACGAGAACAAGTTTCCGGACAATTGGCAGAATCAGTGAGGATGAGCTTGTGGAACGTTTAATGGAAGAGGAACAAACACTTTGCATTGTCAATACAAAAGCGCGGGCACAATCAGTGTACGAAAAATTAAAAGAGAATGGAAAAGAGCATGTGTACCATCTTTCCACATCAATGTATCCGAAACATCGAATGTCAATTCTTCAGAAAGTGCGGGAGAGATTAAAACAGAAAGAAGGGGAGTGCAGAAAATCCTGTATTTTAATAGCCACGAGTTTGGTGGAAGCAGGAGTTGATCTTGATTTTCATTCTGTATACCGTCAGCTTGCGGGAGTTGATTCTGTGATTCAGGCTGCAGGTAGGTGCAATCGTGAAGGAAAACAGGCAGCAGAAGATAGTAATGTCTACATCTTTTCATTGGCGGAAAGAGAGTACATGCCGGGGCAGAGAAAACAAATGGATGTAGCAAACTCGCTTATGAACCGGGGAATGGAATTCTCAGATCCGGAAACGGTTGAACAATATTTTAGAGAATTGTATTATCTTCAAAGAAATGTTTTGGATAAAAAGAATATCATGGGTGAGTTTAAAAAGAACAGTTACAATTTCTCGACAGCTGCAAAAGAGTTCAAAATGATAGAAGAGAATACAATTTCGATTTTGGTGCCGCGCGAGGAAGAGGCGAAACAGATCTTAAGCGAAATTCGTTGTAAGGGATATACGAAATCATTGATGAGAAAAGCCGGACAGTATTGTGTTAATGTTTACGAGAAAAATTTTAAAATGCTGTATGATGCCGGGATGCTTCGGGCAATATCGGAGGATATCAGGGATTTGTATGAACTTTGTACAGAAGATGAGTATACGAAGGAATGGGGGCTTACATTAAAAATCGAATCAGGGATGGGTGTATTTTATTAGAAGTCGGGAAAAAGGATCGTTAATTGTTCCTAAAATGGAGGTCCAACGGGATAAAACGTTTTTATCCATGTTGGACCTTGCTTCATGTTGGCGTATTTGTCAACATTTCAATCCACAGCTTTAAATTAAAATGAAAGCTGACATTTAAATTATAATACAAAACAATATAGTTGTGTAAAAAATATGAGACTAATACAGGTCCATTTACTTATGCTAATGCGAATAAAAAAGTATATTTCGTTGAAAAATAACCAAACAGAATTATGAGGCTATTGATTTTATGATAGGGGTGTGATATAGTATAACTATAAAATAACAGATAATAATTGATAAAAATTCAAAATGAGCAACATTAGTGCGTTGATGTGCGATATGTACTTTGAATTGTGAAAATCAAAAATCACATGAGCATTAAAGGAAGAGGTGATGAAATCCATGAGTGTGAAAGTAAAGGTTTGGGGGGATTACGCTCTATTTTCCCGTCCGGAGATGAAGGTGGAACGTTGCAGCTATGATGTAATCACACCGTCAGCAGCGCGAGGAATTCTCGAAGCAATATACTGGCACCGAGGTCTTAGATGGGTAATTGACAAGATTTATGTAAACAAACCAATCCGGTTTACCAGTGTACGGAGAAATGAGGTAAAGAGCAAGATTTCCGCCAATAATGTATTGCAGGTTTATAATGGTGCAGATAAACCACTGTACATAAATACAAAAGAGGATATTGTCCAAAGGGCTTCGTTGATTCTTTGTGACGTAGAGTATGTGATCGAAGCGCACTTTGAAATGACTGACAAGGCAAACAGCACAGACAATCCGGGCAAGTTTCAGGATATTATGATGCGAAGGCTTAAACGGGGGGAATGTTATCATATGCCATATTTTGGCTGTCGGGAGTTCCCGGCAAATTTTGTTTTGTGGGAAGAAGAGAAATGTGATTCGTATTATGAGAATGTTCCAGAGAAGGATCTGGGCTTTATGTTATATGATATGGATTATACAGATCTTGATCATATAGAGCCAATGTTTTTCCGTGCAGTCATGAGACATGGCATAATCGATCTAAGGAATTGTGAGGTGATACGGTGATACTTCAGGCACTTGTAAAACAGTATGAAAATCTGGCAGCAGACAATCGTGTGTCCAGAGAAGGTTGGTGTGAAGCAAAAGTATCATATGCAATTGATCTGGCACCAGATGGTACAGTCAGAGGTTTTATAAATTTAAAAAAAGAAGAAGAACGTGGCAAAAAAAAGGTCTGGGTTCCGGATTTCAGAAATGTTCCCCAGATGGTAACGCGTTCTTCAGGAGTAGCGGCAAATTTTCTATGTGATAATTCCAAATATATGTTGGGTCTGGATAAAGATGGAAGCTCAAAACGAATGCTGGATTGTTTTCAGGTTGCGAAAGAAAAGCATTTAAAACTGTTAGATAATGTGGAAGGAGAAATGGCATCTGCGATCCGGGCATATTTTGAGAATTGGGATCCTGAGCATTTACCGGAAGATTTAGCCCAAACAGCAATCTGGGAAGAAATCACAGATGGCGGCAATCTGATTTTTATTTTGAATGGGCTGGAAGCTCAAGATGATGAGGCAATCCGGACAATGTGGGATCAAATGCAGATATCCGGTACCGAGACAGAAGATGAGGAAATCGGAACTTGCTTAGTTACTGGGGAGAAGACGAAAGTATCTCGAATCCACAGAGCAATCAAAGGTGTTCCCGGAGCACAATCCAGTGGTGCAGCACTGGTATCTTTTAATGCTCCGGCGTTCGAATCGTATGGGAAAGAACAAAGCTACAATGCTCCGGTAGGAAAATATGCAGAATTTGCTTATACAACAGCACTGAATTATCTTTTAGCACAGAAAAAATATACATTTCAGTTAGGTGATACGATTGTAATATATTGGGCGGATAATGGACAACAGACCTATCAGGATATTTTTTCGTTTTCTCTTGAGCCAACCATTGATAATCAGGAGACGATATATGAGATTTTCGAATGCATAAAGAAAGACCAGCCTATCGAAATAAAAGACATTAGTCTGGATCCGGATCAAAAATTTTATATTTTAGGTCTTGCACCGAATGCCGCAAGAATTTCCGTTCGCTTTTTCTATCAAAATTCATTTGGAAAGATTTTGGAGCATCTGTCGGAACATTATGAACGAACCAGAATTGTAAAGCCATCATGGGAGACGCAGGAATATATAGGAATACGAGAGATGTTAATGGAAACCGTTAATATGAATTCTCGTGATAAAAATCCTGTCGCTAATATGGCATCTATGGTGTTGCAGGCGATACTTGCAGGCGGACGTTATCCGGCGAGCCTTTATACGGACACATTAATTCGAATTCGGGCTGACCAGGGAGATAAAAAAATGACCTGGGGGCGTGCCGCAATTCTCAAATCATATCTAATACGAAATACAAATTGGAAGGAAGGAGTGAATTTTATGGGATTAAATAAAAGCTGTAAGGATCCGGCATATTTGCTGGGACGTTTGTTTGCAGTACTTGAATTTGTTCAGAAGGATGCCAATCCGGGAATTACTTCTACAATTCGTGATAGATATTTCAATTCCGCCTGCGCGACACCAGCATCAGTTTTTCCTATTTTAATTCGACTGAAGAATAGCCATATCAAGAAGCTGGAGCGCGATAATGCAGGAACAAAAGTCTATTATGAAAAACTGTTGACTGAGATCCTTGGCGAATTGAATAAAATTCCGATGCGCCTGGCTTTGGAAGAACAGGGAATGTTTGATTTAGGATATTATCACCAGTTACAGGATAAATATACAAAACGGGAGGATAAGGAATGAGCGAAGTAATTAAAAACAGGTATGAATTTGTAATATTGTTTGATGTAGAAAACGGAAATCCGAATGGAGATCCCGATGCGGGAAATTTGCCGCGCATTGATCCGGAAAGTGGTTTGGGACTTGTTACAGATGTTTGCCTGAAACGTAAAATCCGAAATTATGTGGAAACGGTAAAAGAGGGAGAGAAAGGATACCAGATCTATATCCGAGAAGATGTTCCGTTAAATAGAAGTGACAGGAGAGCCTGTGAGGATCTTGGAATTACGGATACAGATGATAAAAAGGTGACAGAAGGTCTGAAAAAATTAAAGAAGAATGATCCTAAGGCAGATATTAAAATTCGCGATTATATGTGTCAGAACTTTTTTGATATTCGAACTTTTGGTGCGGTCATGACAACATTCATGAAAGCCTCTTTAAATTGTGGACAGGTCAGAGGACCGGTTCAGATTGGATTCGCAAGAAGCATTGACCCGGTGATCAGCCAAGAGGTTACGATTACAAGAGTAGCAATTACGACTGAAAAAGATGCTGAGGATAAAAAAACAGAAATGGGACGGAAAAGCATCGTGCCATATGGACTTTATAGGGCAGAGGGTTATATATCGGCAAATCTGGCACGAAAGGTGACAGGATTTTCTGAGGAAGATTTGGAACTTTTATGGGAAGCAATTATAAATATGTTTGAAAATGATCATTCGGCCGCAAGAGGGAAAATGGCTGTTCGTGAATTGATCGTATTTAAACATAGTAAAGAATTAGGAGATTGCCCGGCATATAAATTATTTGACGCAGTGGAAGTGACAAGAAAGAATGATGTCATGTATCCGAGAAATTATCGTGATTATGAGATTACTATTCACGAAGAACAAATACCTGAATCTGTTGAAGTGAAAAGGATGATTGAATGAGTTATTCTGAAGATGACTATTTGATGATATCAGGAATTCAGCATTTTAAATTCTGCAGAAGGCAATGGGCATTCATTCATATTGAGCATCAGTGGGCAGAAAACGAGCATACAGTAATCGGTGAATTGATGCACAAAAAAGCACATGATCCATATCTGACGGAGAAAAGAAAGGATGTAATTTTTGTACGAGCCCTTCCTGTGCACTCTAAGGAAATGGGTGTGACCGGTGAATGTGATGTCGTTGAGTTTCATAAGTGTGAGGATGGTGTAAGTCTGCACGGTCATAGAGGATTGTATTCAATATATCCGATAGAATACAAGAAAGGCAGACCGAAACATACGGAAGAGGATATTTTGCAGCTTACAGCACAGGCGATGTGTCTGGAAGAGATGTTTTCAACAGAAATTCCGGAAGGCGCACTTTTTTATGGAGAGACCAAACGGCGTGAGATCGTCAAGATCACACAGGAACTTCGGACTGAAGTACAGGATATGTTTTCGGAGATGCATCAGTACTATCAAAGAGGCTATACGCCAAAATCAAAGTATAGTAAGGCATGCCAGTCGTGTTCCTTAAAAGATATATGTCTTCCTAAAATGAATCGTTCCGGAAGTGTAAAGGAATATATTTCAAAGAGACTTACGGAGGAAGAAGGATGAAAAAACTGCTGAATACGTTGTATGTAACGTCTGAGAATAGCTATCTGGCACTGGATGGTGAAAATGTCGTCATTTATGAGCATCAGGATGAACTCGGTCGGCTGCCGCTGCATAATCTTGAAGGAATTGTCTCATTTGGATATCGCGGCACGAGTCCGGCGCTTATGGGTGCATGTGCAGACAGAAATATTTCCTTGTGCTATATGACACCACAGGGAAAATTTCTGGCACGTGTAACGGGAAGAGTTCATGGAAATGTACTTTTACGGGAACAGCAGTATATGAGTAGCAAAACAGAGAAGATAGGGTTGGAGATCGCAAAAAATTGTATAACCGGAAAAGTATACAATGCCCGTTGGGTCATCGAGCGAGCATTGCGAGATCATCCGCTTCAGGTCAATACGGAACGATTGAAAAAAGCTTCATTTCAATTGAAGGAAGCGCTGAGCCGAATTCAGAACAGTATTTCAAGAGAACAGCTTCGGGGATATGAAGGTGAGGCTGCCAGTATATATTTTGGAGTATTTGACGAACTGATTTTGCAGCAGAAAAAGGACTTTTTCTTTCATGAACGAAGTAAGCGGCCACCTATGGATAATGTAAATGCGTTGTTGTCGTTTGTGTATACATTATTGACAAATAATATCACGGCAGCATTGGAAAGTGTTGGATTGGATCCGTGTGTTGGATATTTACATACCGATCGTCCGGGAAGAGCATCACTGTCGCTTGATCTGATTGAAGAATTACGCCCTGTAGTAGCAGATCGATTTGTTTTATCCTTGATCAACAAAAAAATCGTAACAGGAAAAGATTTCAAACAGAAAGAAAATGGAGCTGTTTTGATGGATGATGACTGTCGAAAAAAGCTTATAACGGAATGGCAGAAGAAGAAAAAGGAGGTTATTACCCATCCATTTTTAAATGAAAAGATAGAATGGGGAATGGTTCCGTATGCGCAAGCTATGCTTTTAGCACGATATCTACGCGGAGATTTAGATTCCTATCCAACATTTTTATGGAAATGAGGTGAGACGTATGTTAGTATTAATTACCTACGATGTAAACACAGAAACAGCAGCAGGGCGTGCGCGTCTTAGGAAGGTTGCCAAGCAGTGTGTAAACTACGGAAGACGCGTACAGAATTCTGTTTTTGAGTGTATCGTGGATAATGCACAATGTATCATGTTAAAATCACTTCTCACAGACATTATCGATGTCAGCGTTGACAGTCTTCGTTTTTATTATTTGGGAAATCAATATGCAACAAAGGTGGAGCAGATCGGCGTTGACAAGGGAATAGCTGCCGATGATGTGCTGATCGTGTAAAAATAAGTCGGTGCGAACCAAAAGCATACATGAAAATGCTAAGGGATTCGCACCTGAAAAAATGCACAAAAATTATGAAATACATTGATTATTGGAATGGATAATTCACATTGAATGGAGATTTATGTACAGTATGTCGAAAGGAGATGTGATGTTTTAGATGGATTTTAGTAATCAATGCAGTCGCCTCCCTCGCGGAGGCGCGGATTGAAATCATATGTAAAGTACAACAGTAATACAGATAACATCGTCGCCTCCCTCGCGGAGGCGCGGATTGAAATCTCGGATGCTGAAATGGTCGGCCCCGGCTTTGAAGTCGCCTCCCTCGCGGAGGCGCGGATTGAAATAGTCATACATTACACCTCACTTTAGACAGAGTGGGTCGCCTCCCTCGCGGAGGCGCGGATTGAAATATGGGCTGGATGGTGCAGGAATCAGATACACACGGTCGCCTCCCTCGCGGAGGCGCGGATTGAAATTTGAAGTTTGTTATATGTGGGAACATGCATGTAATGTCGCCTCCCTCGCGGAGGCGCGGATTGAAATAGCTTGTTCTTGAGTGTGATCAGCTCATCCGCTGTGGTCGCCTCCCTCGCGGAGGCGCGGATTGAAATCTTCTGTGCATCCGATAAGATTGACGCATACGTGTCGCCTCCCTCGCGGAGGCGCGGATTGAAATAAGATCTGATCAGCCGGATTGATGATATCGGAAGAGTCGCCTCCCTCGCGGAGGCGCGGATTGAAATACCAAAAAAGGCCGCTTACTCGGCGGCCCTTTGTGTCGCCTCCCTCGCGGAGGCGCGGATTGAAATTCTTCGTTGCTGGTGTCCTGATGTCCGTTATCTGGTCGCCTCCCACGCGGAGGCGCGGATTGAAATGGTTTCCGGAGACTGGACAGCCGGGAGGAGTACAGTCGCCTCCCACGCGGAGGCGCGGATTGAAATTCGATAGCAGCTAAAATACTTGTTACAGATTTTGTCGCCTCCCACGCGGAGGCGCGGATTGAAATAGTGCTGACACGGATATAGATACCAGCGCGGCAGTCGCCTCCCACGCGGAGGCGTGGATTGAAATAAATGCCAGCTCTATGCATATATTGGTGTCATATGTCGCCTCCCACGCGGAGGCGTGGATTGAAATGATGATTCTGGAACGGTGGAAGGAATCAGCAGCTGTCGCCTCCCACGCGGAGGCGTGGATTGAAATAGTAAGGATGATGTCAGCTGGTACATCACAAAGACGTCGCCTCCCTTGCGGAGGCGTGGATTGAAATTCGCCAATGATCGGGATGTCCCCGGTATGCATATCGTCGCCTCCCACGCGGAGGTGTGAATCAAAAAAATCCATCCCCCATTGCAATTCTCCGCTATTTTTTATATACTCATAATATGAGTGGATAGATGCAGCCGCTATGTGTTGGGCATTTTGCCTGCCGTAGTAGAACGGGGCACTATCCACTCTTTTATGC
>CAKRNI010000019.1 GCA_934370915.1 uncultured Lachnospiraceae bacterium | reverse complement strand
TCAAACAGCGAGGAAAAACATGATCTTCTCATGTTCTCCTCGCTGTTCTTATATGCCTCAGCATACGGAAAAGTTCCCGTTTCCGAAAACCTTTCCGAAATATTTATTTATCTAACCATTCGTTCAGTCATTCCCAGAAAAATACTTATGCAGGCAAGCTTGCAACACATTTTTCTGTACAAATCGGCGCATGGCTGAACTAGTATATCTGGTTATTCATCGACATCCTGTGTATCGTCCTCGTTGAGAATGATCTTATCTGCTTCCTCAAGCGGAGCATCCGTCTCCTCCTGCGGCTCTTCAGCAACCGGTGCTTCCTGCTCCGGGATCTTATCCACGATCTCGCCTGTGCTGAGCTTGATATTGCGGTAACGCTTCATTCCGGTACCAGCCGGGATCAGCTTACCTATAATAACATTCTCTTTCAGACCGATCAGGTGATCGACCTTACCGTTGATCGCAGCCTCAGTAAGAACCTTTGTGGTCTCCTGGAAGGATGCGGCGGATAAGAAGGAATCGGTTGCAAGGGATGCCTTTGTGATACCGAGCATGACCTGTTTGCCCTCCGCCGGCTGTTTGCCAGCTGCGATGAGCTCCTCGTTCATCTCGTTGAAATCAAGAACATCCATGGATACGCCCGGAAGAACGTCGGAATCGCCGCTCTCCTCGATACGGATCTTCTTTAACATCTGACGAACGATCATCTCGATATGCTTATCGTTGATCTCTACACCCTGTAAACGGTAAACACGCTGTACCTCACGGATCATGTAATCCTGTACGGCACGAACGCCCTTAACCTTTAACAGGTCGTGCGGGTTGATACTACCCTCTGTAAGAACGTCGCCGGCCTCGAGAACCTGTCCGTCCGTAACTTTGATTCTGGAACCATAAGGAATCAGATAAGTCTTGGAGTTTCCTGTCTCCTGGTCTGTAACGATGATCTCACGTTTTTTCTTTGTATCTTTAATTGTAACAACACCACCGAATTCAGCGATGATCGCAAGTCCCTTCGGGCGTCTGGCCTCGAAAAGCTCCTCGACACGAGGAAGACCCTGTGTGATATCGCCGCCGGCAACACCGCCGGAGTGGAATGTACGCATGGTTAACTGTGTACCAGGCTCACCGATGGACTGCGCGGCAATGATACCAACAGCCTCTCCGACCTGTACCGGCTGGCCTGTCGCCATGTTCGCGCCGTAACACTTGGAGCAGACACCGATATGGCATTTACATGTCAATACGGTACGGATCTTAACCGTGTTTCTGCCGAGCTTCTCAAGAACCTTGATCACGGCTGCAGCACGCTTCGGTGTACACATATGGTTTGCTTTGACAACAACTTCTCCGGTATCCGGATCTGTGATCGTCTCTGCGATATATCTTCCTGTCAATCTCTCCTGAAGAGTCTCGATGGTCTCTTTACCGTCCGTAAAGCCCTCGATCTCCATGTACGGGATCGTTCCCTTGCTTTCGCAGCAGTCAGTCTCACGGATGATAAGATCCTGAGATACGTCAACAAGACGTCTTGTCAGGTAACCGGAGTCGGCTGTACGAAGAGCGGTATCGGACATACCTTTTCTCGCACCATGCGCGGAGATGAAGTACTCAAGTACGTCAAGACCTTCACGGAAGTTGGACTTGATCGGGAGTTCGATTGTGTGACCGGTCGTATCCGCCATGAGTCCTCGCATACCGGCAAGCTGCTTGATCTGCTTATCGGAACCACGGGCTCCGGAGTCCGCCATCATGAAGATGTTGTTGTATTTATCAAGACCTGTCAGAAGGTCATGTGTCAGCTGGTCATCGGTTGCTTTCCATACATCGATAACTTCTTTGTAACGCTCTTCCTCTGTGATAAGACCACGGCGGAAGTTCTTAGCGATACGATCAACGGTAGCTTCTGCGTCTGCGAGGAGCTGCTTCTTTGTTGCCGGGACAGTCATATCGGAAATGGATACGGTCATAGCTGCTCTTGTGGAGTACTTGTAACCGATCGCCTTGATATCGTCCAGGGTGATCGCTGTCTGGATCGCTCCGTGTGTATTGATGACTTTCTCGAGGATCTGCTTTAACTGTTTCTTCTTTACGAGGAAATCGATCTCCGGCTTTAACTCATTGCCCGGGATCGTTCTGTCTACAAATCCAAGATCCTGCGGGATGATCTCGTTGAAGAGGATACGTCCGACAGTTGTATCAACGATACCAGTCATCGTTCTTCCATCCGGAAGAGTCTTTGTCACACGGACTTTGATTCTTGCGTGAAGAGTAACGGCACCGTTCTCATATGCAAGAAGTGCTTCGTTCGGGCTCTTGAAGAACATTCCCTCGCCCTTTGCGCCCGGTCTCTCCTGTGTCAGATAGTAGATACCGAGGACCATATCCTGAGAAGGAACGGCTACCGGACCACCATCGGACGGTTTTAACAGGTTGTTCGGGGAGAGGAGAAGGAAGCGGCACTCTGCCTGTGCTTCCATTGTAAGCGGAAGGTGAACCGCCATCTGGTCTCCGTCGAAGTCCGCGTTGAATGCGGTACAAACGAGCGGGTGAAGCTTGATCGCCTTACCTTCTACAAGGATCGGCTCGAACGCCTGAATACCAAGACGGTGAAGAGTAGGAGCACGGTTTAACATAACCGGATGCTCTTTGATTACATCCTCAAGCACATCCCAGACCTCAGTCTGGAGACGCTCAACCATCTTTTTAGCGTTTTTGATGTTATGCGCGGTTCCGTTAGCGACGAGTTCCTTCATAACGAACGGTTTGAAGAGCTCGATCGCCATCTCCTTCGGAAGACCGCACTGGTAGATCTTAAGTTCCGGTCCAACGACGATAACAGAACGTCCGGAATAGTCAACTCGCTTACCGAGAAGGTTCTGACGGAAACGTCCCTGTTTACCCTTTAACATATCGGAAAGGGACTTTAATGCACGGTTTCCAGGACCTGTAACCGGTCTTCCGCGTCTGCCGTTATCGATCAGGGCATCAACAGCCTCCTGAAGCATTCTCTTCTCGTTGCGGACGATGATATCCGGAGCACCGAGTTCAAGAAGTCTTGCAAGACGGTTGTTACGGTTGATGATTCTTCTGTATAAGTCGTTTAAGTCGGATGTCGCGAAACGTCCGCCGTCAAGCTGTACCATCGGACGGATATCCGGCGGGATAACCGGGATCACGTTCATGATCATCCACTCCGGTCTGTTTCCGGAGCTGCGGAATGCATCTACGACCTCAAGGCGTTTGATGATTCTCGCTCTCTTCTGTCCGGATGCCTCCTGAAGAGCTTTTCTAAGCTCTTCGGAGTCTTTATCCAGATCGATATTCTTTAAAAGTTCCTGAACAGCCTCAGCGCCCATTCCCACACGGAATGTGCCGTAGCCATACTTTTCAACAGCATCGCGGTACTCTTTCTCAGAAAGGACCTGCTTTAACTGAAGGCCGGTATTTCCGGCATCCAGAACGATATAGGAAGCGAAGTACAGGACTTTCTCGAGGACTCTCGGAGAGATATCCAGGATCAGGCCCATACGGCTCGGAATACCTTTAAAATACCAGATATGGGATACCGGAGCGGCAAGCGCAATGTGTCCGATACGCTCACGGCGGACGCTGGATTTTGTTACCTCAACGCCGCAGCGGTCACAGATAACACCTTTATATCTGATTTTCTTGTATTTACCACAATGACACTCCCAGTCCTTGGTCGGTCCAAAGATTCTCTCACAGTACAGACCGTCTTTCTCCGGCTTTAAGGTTCTGTAGTTGATGGTCTCCGGTTTCTTAACCTCACCATGGGACCATTCCAGAATCTTTTCCGAAGAGGCAAGTCCGATACGGATCGCGTCAAATGTCATCGGCTGATAAGTTTCATTTGTCTCAGGCATGAACGGTACTCCCTTCTAATTATTTGTCGTCATCCTCGGTATAATCGTCATCGACATAGTCGTCTTTGGCACCGTCGTTTGTATAGTCATCTTCTTCCACATTAACGAGCTCGTCGCCCTTGAATTCCTGTTTCTGGAATCCATAGTCGGATAAGTCTTCCTTATCGTTGTAACGGCGGTCTCCTTCAATGATGGAACGAAGGTCATAGTTGGTATCGGAGTAGTCGATGTTCTCAGACATATCGACCTCTTCACCGTTGTCACGCAGCACTCTTACGTCCAGTCCGAGAGACTGTAACTCTTTTAAGAGTACCTTGAAGGACTCCGGAATACCCGGCTCCGGAATGTTCTCGCCCTTGATGATCGCCTCGTAGGTCTTTACACGTCCTACAACGTCATCGGACTTCACAGTCAGGATCTCCTGAAGGGTGTAAGCCGCACCGTAAGCCTCAAGAGCCCAAACCTCCATCTCACCGAAACGCTGTCCGCCGAACTGTGCTTTACCACCTAACGGCTGCTGTGTTACCAGTGCGTATGGACCTGTGGAACGGGCATGGATCTTATCATCAACCAGATGATGCAGTTTCAGGTAGTGCATGTGTCCGATCGTAGTCGGGCCATCGAAGTATTCACCTGTACGTCCGTCGCGGAGCTGTACTTTACCGGTACGGCTGATCGGAACGCCTTTCCAGAGAGCACGATGGTCAAGGTGCTCGCCGAGGTATTCCATCGCATCCGGACGAAGGATATCCTTATACTTCTCCTGGAATGCATCCCATTCCATATTTACATAATCATTTGCAAGCTCCAGTGTATCCTGGATATCGTTCTCGTCCGCGCCGTCGAATACCGGTGTGGAAACGTTAAAGCCGAGCGCCTTCGCAGCAAGGCTTAAGTGGATCTCCAGGACCTGTCCGATGTTCATTCGGGACGGCACGCCTAACGGGTTTAATACGATATCGAGCGGACGGCCATTCGGAAGGAACGGCATATCCTCTACCGGAAGTACACGGGAGACAACACCCTTGTTACCATGACGGCCGGCCATCTTATCACCGACAGAGATCTTACGTTTCTGAGCGATGTAGATGCGGACAGTCTCGTTTACGCCCGGAGCAAGCTCGTCGCCGTTCTCTCTTGTGAAGAGTTTTGCGTCGATGATGGTTCCGTATGCACCGTGCGGTACCTTTAAGGATGTATCGCGGACCTCTCTTGCCTTCTCACCGAAGATTGCGCGGAGAAGTCTTTCTTCTGCAGTCAGCTCAGTCTCTCCCTTCGGAGTTACCTTTCCGACTAAGATATCACCGGCACGTACCTCAGCGCCGATGCGGATGATTCCTCTCTCATCCAGATCTTTTAATGCGTCCTCACCAACGCCCGGAACGTCTCTTGTGATCTCTTCCGGTCCTAACTTGGTGTCACGGGATTCGCATTCATATTCTTCAATATGAACCGATGTATAGACATCGTTCATAACAAGTTTTTCACTTAAGAGAACCGCATCCTCGTAGTTGTAACCTTCCCAGGTCATGAATCCGATCAGCGGGTTCTTACCAAGTGCGATCTCTCCGTCCTTTGTGGACGGTCCGTCTGCGATAACCTCGCCCTTCTCTACATGGTCTCCCTTGTAAACGATCGGCTTCTGGTTGTAGCTGTTGGACTGGTTGCTTCGTGAGAACTTGATCAGGCGGTAAACATCGCGGTTTCCGTCGGAATCGCGTTTGATCACGATCTCATTGGACGCGGAGCGTTCAACAACGCCGGCATTCTTTGCAACAACGCAGACACCGGAGTCAACGGCTGCCTTGCCCTCGATACCGGTACCAACGACCGGAGCCTCTGTGGACAGAAGCGGCACTGCCTGACGCTGCATGTTGGATCCCATCAGGGCACGGTTCGCGTCATCGTTCTGTAAGAACGGGATCATGGATGTAGCGACGGAGAATACCATTCTCGGGGATACGTCCATTAAGTCGATCTGTCTCTTCTGGAAGGAGGAAGTCTCCTCACGGAAACGACCAGATACGTTGTTGTGGATGAAGTGGCCTTCCTCATCGAGCGGCTCGTTCGCCTGTGCTACGATGTAGTTATCCTCTTCATCAGCTGTCATGTAGACAACTTTGTCTGTTACACGCGGGTTTGTCGGATCGCTCTTGTCTACGACACGGTACGGTGCCTCAACGAAACCGTACTGGTTTACCTTCGCATAGCTTGCAAGGGAGTTGATCAGACCGATGTTCGGTCCCTCAGGAGTCTCGACCGGACACATACGACCGTAGTGGGTGTAGTGTACATCTCGAACCTCGAATCCTGCACGCTCTCTGGACAGACCGCCCGGTCCTAACGCGGAGAGACGTCTCTTATGCGTAAGCTCGGATAACGGGTTGTTCTGATCCATGAACTGGGATAACTGGGAGCTTCCGAAGAACTCCTTCACCGCTGCGGTTACCGGTTTGATATTGATCAGGGACTGCGGAGTGATTCCGTCGATGTCCTGTGTTGTCATTCTTTCGCGTACCACACGCTCCATTCTGGAGAGACCGATGCGGTACTGGTTCTGAAGCAGCTCGCCGACCGCACGGATACGACGGTTTCCAAGATGATCGATATCATCTTTTACGCCGATGCCGTACTCAAGGTGCATATTGTAGTTGATGGAAGCAAGGATATCTTCCTTCGTGATGCACTTCGGAACGAGCTCGTGGATGTTGCGGCGAAGTTCTGCTTTTAACTCTTCCTCGTCATCCCCTGCTTTTTCCAGAATCTCTTTTAATACCGGGTAGTATACTAATTCTGTAATACCTACTTCTTCCGGATTAAATGTTACGTATGCGGAAAGGTCTACCATGAGGTTTGAGAGAACCTTCTCTACACGTTCCTCAGTCTGGATCCATACGTACGGGATCGCTGCGTTCTGGATCGCGATCGCCTGATCTTTTGTGATTGCCTTTCCTGCTTCAGCAAGGATCTCACCTGTAGATGTATCAACGATATCCTCAGACGGAATCTGTCCTACGATACGGTTCTTCATGTGGAGCTTCTTGTTGAATTTGTATCTGCCGACCTTCGCGAGATCGTATCTTCTCGGGTCGAAGAACATACCATTTAACAGGCTCTCAGCGCTGTCAACAGACAGCGGCTCGCCCGGACGGATCTTCTTATATAATTCAAGGAGACCATCCTGATAGTTGTCGGATGTATCTTTTCCAAAGCTTGCGAGAAGCTTCGGCTCTTCACCGAAGAGGTCGATGATCTCGGCGTTTGTTCCATATCCGAGCGCACGAATCAGGACTGTAACCGGGACCTTTCTTGTACGGTCTACACGGACATAGAACACGTCGTTGGAATCGGTCTCATACTCTAACCATGCTCCACGGTTCGGGATCACGGTACAGGAATATAATTCCTTACCGATCTTATCATGATCGATTCCATAATATATACCTGGGGAACGTACCAACTGGCTGACGATAACACGCTCGGCACCGTTAATAACGAAGGAGCCGGTATCTGTCATTAACGGCAGATCGCCCATGAAAATCTCGTGTTCATTGATTTCATCTTTATCTTTGTTGCAGAGTCTCACCTTGACTTTCAAAGGTGCCGCGTAAGTCGCATCACGCTCTTTGCACTCTTCGATCGTATATTTGATGTCATCTTTGCACAGCGTGAAGTCTACAAACTCCAGGCTCAGATGGCCAGCAAAGTCAGCGATCGGAGAGATATCGTCAAAGACCTCTTTCAGGCCCTCGTCGAGGAACCACTGATAAGAATCCTTCTGGATCTCGATCAGGTTCGGCATCTCAAGAACTTCTTTCTGTCTTGAGAAGCTCATTCTTACGCTCTTGCCGGCCGGCACCGGACGCATTCTGCTTTTCTCCATTTGACGTTTCACCCCTGTTTTCTTTCTCTATAATCAATAGCCAATTTTGGGCATACTGGTACCATATGCACATGATACCACAATAGTGCACATTTCATACTATCATGGGTTTGTCAATCTGTCAAGCACTTTTTTGCAAAGTTTTTTTGGACATTTTTATATGTAGAAACAGGCTCTGCTTTTCATGGCATCCAGGCCGGGATGATGGGCAGTTTTTCGTAACCGTTCAGTAGGTCTGCGCACTTGCTGCGCTGACCTTTTCTTTGTTTTTACAGCTAAGTCTGTTTCTTTCCTTCTGACGGATTCTGACGGAAATTTTATTTAGGGCAAACAAGTGAAAACTCGCTTCGCGAGTTTCCCCTTGTTATCGCGACAGTCGCCAAGGTCTCGCGTAAGCGCGAACTTTGGCTCGTTGTTCACGTAAATAAAAGATGTGCTGCAGAATCTTTCAAATGATCCTGCAGCACATCTTTTATCAGTTCCATATAATTTTTACCATTCTACTCTACGCTTGTGTAATACCCTGGCGCATACATCTGGATCGAGTAGAAATCGTCCCCTGAAGGACTCTCTTTACTTGCAAAAATCTCCGGTCCATAGGCTGTGGTAAATCCGCTGACGCTGTCATCTGTCTTACTGACGATCATGTCCTCGGTATTGATCAGTTCCTGGTATATCTCCTGTCCGCTTAGATCCGTATCCAGATAACCGAATTCCTGGAATGCGGCTTCCAGCACGTCCACGATCTGGTAGAACGCTTCCTCATCACTGCTGTAGGCACCGATTCCATGGAGATCGTCCGTTGCCGTGTCGGCGTAGATGGTAATGCTTCCTACATACTCCCCGTCACGGTTCAGATAATAGGCCTGATCTGTGTTGTACCAGCTCATATCGTCCGAAGCATAGTTGTAGCTGTATGTGTCCTCCATCGACCACTCAGAAAATCCATACTGTGGCAGGAGCCGTTCCAGGGCGGCCGTCACATCCGCAAGCCGGGCATCATAGTGGCCGTAATTCGTGCAGTTTACTCCAATAGCCCGCACCTCCTCAGCGGAGAGCTCACCCTCCCCAAGGACCTCCTCGGCGTTGGAATCGGCAGAGGACCAGAGATCACCGCCGGACGAATTGAAAATGTCCTCGACTCCGTATATCACCTCCCGGACCGCGTGCCTGATCATGAACATCAGATTTCCGCCGATGGAAAATACCAGCCAGATGATCACAACGATCAGGATGCCGGTAAACGGCTTCTTCCGCCCGCGCTCGGAGTTTACACGATCCATGATGTTCTTCGCGGACTGGCTGCTGTAAGTTCCGCTCTGGAAAGTGTCCGCCTGACTGCGGTACTGCTCAAGCTGGCTCTTCATGTGTTCGAACGCATTTCGCTGTCCCGCCGTCCGGTTTCCCATATTCTGGAATGGATCCGCTGTTTTCCTCTCCCGATTTGTCTTTTTCTTTCCGCCCTGTGTACTGGCCGATGTCCCATTCCCTTTAAATATGCCCGTGTACGAATCTGTGCCGGACGCGCTGCTTCCAGGGTATTCGCTTCCGCCATCATGATACAGACAGCCTGACTCATGCTGCGGATGTCTCTCATTTAAAAAGTAATCCACATCCTGCATATATGGATGCAGAACGATTCTTTTACAGCCTTTGCAGTATATACCCGACGTCATTTTCTGGTCGCAGTATGGACAATATCTCTGTTTCATCCGTTGTTCCTCCTGTCGGTATTCCTCTTTTCAGGTCATTTTAATTTTGTATTTTAAGCCCAACAGCTAAATTTCTACCCTCATTTTAACATAGGTTTCCGGTGCACACAATCGAGATTTCACATCATCAGCCCAGTGCTCGTGCCTCGCGTAGTCACTTGCGACAATCTACATCTTCGCGCGATTGCACAAAAAAAGACTCAGAGCAACCACTTTGCATGGTCTCTGAGTCTTCTCACACTGATATACTGCTTTTACCGGTTCAGGATCTCCATAAATTCTTCCCCTGTGATCGTCTCCTTTTCGAGAAGATATCCGGCGAGTTCGTTTAATTTTGCTGCATGGTCTCTTAAGATTCCCATCGCCTTCTCGTACTGTGCCTTCACGGTAGCGATCACCTCATCATCGATGGCTTTCGCTGTCTCCGGTGAGCATGCAAGGGAGGTGTCTCCGCCAAGGTACTGATTCGTCACGGTCTCAAGGGCAACCATACCGAACTGGTCGCTCATACCGTAGCGGGTCACCATAGCGCGGGCAAGCTTTGTGGCCTGCTCGATATCGTTGGAGGCACCGGTCGTGATGGAGTGGAACATAAATTCCTCCGCCGCACGGCCGCCGGTCAGGGTTGCAATCTTGTTAAGTGCCTCCTCCTTACTCATAAGAAGGCGCTCGCCATCTTCCACCTGCATCGTGTAGCCAAGAGCACCCGATGTTCTCGGAATAATTGTGATCTTGTGTACCGGAGCAGAGTTGCTCTGGCACGCTGCAACGAGGGCATGACCGATCTCGTGGTAAGCGACGATCCGGCGTTCATTCTCGGATACGGAAGCGTTCTTCTTCTGGTAACCGGCAATAACGGTCTCAACGCTCTCCTCCAGGTCAGCCTGGGATACAACGCGGCGTCCCATGCGGACGGCACGGAGCGCGCCCTCGTTGATAATGTTCGCAAGCTCGGCACCGCTGGCTCCGACAGTCGCTCTCGCGATGGCGTTAAAGTCAACGGACTCATCCATCTTGACATCTTTTCCATGTACCCGCAGGATCGCCTCACGGCCTTTGAGATCCGGAAGCTCCACCGGAATTCTTCTGTCGAAACGGCCCGGTCTTAAGAGGGCCTTATCAAGGGTCTCCGGACGGTTTGTAGCCGCCAGGATCACAACACCCTTTCGTCCGTCGAATCCATCCATCTCTGTAAGGAGCTGGTTTAAGGTCTGCTCACGCTCATCGTTTCCGCCCATGCCGCTTCCGTCACGCTTTTTACCGATGGTATCGATCTCGTCGATAAAGACGATACACGGAGCTTTCTCATTTGCCTGCTTGAAGAGGTCCCGGACCTTCGCGGCGCCCATGCCGACGAACATCTCAACGAACTCAGAGCCGGAGATCGAGAAGAACGGAACGTGCGCCTCACCGGCAACGGCCTTTGCAAGTAATGTTTTACCTGTTCCTGGAGGGCCTACGAGAAGCGCGCCCTTCGGAAGTGTGGCACCGATATCCGCATATTTTTTCGGATCATGAAGGAAATCTACGATCTCCTTTAACGCATCCTTCGCTTCCTCCTCACCTGCGACATCCGCGAATGTCACGCCGGTCTCGCTCTCTGCATAGATCTTTGCATTGGACTTTCCAAATGTCATCGCGTTTCCGCCCATGCGCTTCGCCATGCTGCGGCTTAAGATCTGCCCGAGTCCGATCATGATCACGAACGGAAGGATCCAGTTTGTGAAGAATGCCATAATAGCGGATTCCTTCTGCGGGATCACCTTGTCGAAGGTCACTCCCTTACTGTATAACCGTTCTGTCAGATCCGGGTCATCCCAGAGACCTGTCTTGTAGATCTGCTGCTTCCCATTGCTGTCTTTTGTGATGAATACGATCTCGCCGTTCGTGTCATCTTTTTCCACCTGTGCGACCTGTCCGTTGTCCACCATGGTCAGGAACTCGTTGTAGCCGACTTCTTTTACCTGGCTTTTCAGTGCGGACGGGAATACGAGCCCGTTTAGCAGGACCGTCATGACCAGAATTATGATCATATAATAGAAAAATCCCTTAAATGAATTGAGATCATTCGGGTTCGGCTTTTTTCCGCCGTCTTTTGTACCCATACGTCTGCCTCCTTGATTTTCATTTTTCTGTAACACTTTTCACCGCATCTTAGCCTCTGCTGTTACTTTTCTGCCTTTTACATGCTTTGTTTTCTGAAGATCTGCGTGAAATGACACCCTGTCATTTCGTGTGATATTTATCCTATATCAGGAAACATTGAAAGTCAATGGAATTTATGGAAGTTTCTGAAATATTATATTTTTTTTAGAAATTACCATTTTTCTTTCTGTCCGGCAGAGTTTGCAGGTTTCCAAACTTTTTTTTATTGTTCTTCTTGACAAACAATCCTTTTCGTACTATGATACCCATAACCAAACAAGAAAAACCGTTGAGAAAGAGGAGTACATTTTCGATCGTGTTTTCACAGAGAGCTGCAGGCGGTGGGATTGCAGTATTGCACTGGAAATGGAATGGACTTTCGAGGGCAGTCCTGAATTTTTAGTATGGACTGACGGCTACCGCAGTCGTTAAGAGAGCGGCGTATATGTTGGTATACGAAAAAAGCGGACCGAAAGGTCAAATTGAGTGGCACCGCGGATATGTGAAATTCGTCTCAAGCATCAGATTTTAAATCGATATCTGATACTTGGGATTTTTTTTATACCTAAAGGACCTGCCGACGGCAGCTCCCTACAGATGTATGGCAGCAAAAATACGTGCTCTGTACAAGATATCCCACACCACGGCACCTTCGCTCCACACCTCCAACAACTACTGGACCGCATGACCGGATCGGAGAGACCCGGAATGCAGTTACGAATCATCTCAATTAAAAAGTAGAAGAGGAGAACAAAATTATGAAAAAATCGATCAAAGCAATCATCGCAGCAACATTCACCGCAGCACTTCTCGCAGGCTGCTCTTCAAACACAGCTTCCACAACGACTGCCGCTGAGACGACAGCTGCCGAGACAACAACTGCCGAAGCAACAACTGCAGGATCCGCAGACGCAGCGGATACCGCTCTCGCAGACGGTTCCTACACTATCGGCATCAACCAGTTCGCAGTCCACGGTTCTCTCGACAACTGCCGTGAAGGCTTCCTTGAGGGGCTCGCAGAGAACGGTATCGTTGAAGGAAAGAACCTTACCGTATTGGAGGAGAACGCGCAGGCTGACCCAGGGTTAGCGGCACAGATCAGTACAAACTTCGCCGGACAGAAGGTGGATCTCATCTGCGCGATCGCGACACCGAGCGCACAGAGCGCATACAGTGTCGGCAGAAAGAATGACATCCCGGTCATCTACACAGCCGTTACGGATCCGGTCGCAGCTGAGCTCGCAAACGCTGACGGAACTCCGGTTGGCGAAGTGACAGGTACCAGCGACAAGCTTCCGGTCGAGCAGCAGCTCGAAATGATCCGTGCGATCCTTCCGGATGCGAAAAAGATCGGCATCATGTATACAACAAGCGAAGTAAACTCCGCTTCCACTCTGGCTGAGTACAAGGAAAAAGCTGCTGACTACGGTTTCGAGATCGTTGAGTCCGGCGTTTCCTCCACAGCAGACATCCCGCTTGCTGCTGACAGCCTCTTAGAGCAGGTCGACTGCTTAAATAACTTAACAGACAACACAGTTGTTGCTTCCCTTCCGCTGATCCTTTCCAAGGCAAATGCGAAAAACATCCCGGTATTCGGAAGTGAGATCGAGCAGGTCAAGATCGGCTGCCTCGCTGCTATGGGACTTGACTATGTAGATCTTGGAAAGCAGACAGGACGCATGGCTGCAGAAGTTTTAAAGGGCGAGAAGAAAGCAAGTGAACTGAACTTCGAGGTGATCGAGGCTGCTGCTTTCTACGGAAACTCCAAAGTCGCTGAGGATCTTGGAATCACATTCCCGGAGGATCTTGCTTCCAACGCAAAAGAGTTATTCACAGAGATTACACAGTAGTTCAACAAATTTCATCCACTTTTAATAAGGAAGTCGGATGATCGGCAACATAAACAATTATGGTCCGGCAAAGCGATTTTCCGCTTCTGCCGGACTTTGCAGCAACATGTAACAGCGGATCTTCTCCCTGTTACTGATTTTCGGAGGATATCATGGCAATCTTATTAGGAATCTTTGAGGAAGGGCTGATCTACGCGATCATGGCCCTGGGCGTTTACATCACCTACAAGATCCTGGACTTCCCGGATCTGTCGGTTGATGGAACTTTCCCTCTGGGCGCAGCGCTGACCGCGGGACTGATTGTGAAAGGAGTTTCCCCTGTATGGGCACTTCCGCTCTCCTTCTTTGCGGGTGTTCTCGCCGGATGCGTGACCGGTGTCATTCATGTAAAATGTAAGGTCCGCGACCTGTTTTCCGGTATCATTGTCATGACAGCCCTCTACTCCGTAAACTTAAGGATCGCCGGAATGAAGGCAAACCTTCCGTTCCTGTCCCAGGATACGATCTTTGACAACGAGTGGACCAGAAACAGTCTTCCGGCAACCGTAAGACCGTATATCGTTGTGATCATCCTGGCAGTGATCGCCCTGATCTGCAAGTTCGTTCTCGACTGGTACTTAAATACGAGATCCGGATATCTTCTCCGGGCAGCCGGCGACAATGACGCTCTGGTTACTTCTCTTGCGGAGGACAAAGGTCGTGTGAAGATCATCGGCCTTGCGATCGCTAACGGATTCGCCGCTCTCGCAGGCGGAGTTCTCGCCCAGAAGCAGGCGTTCTTCGATATCTCTATCGGAACCGGAACCATGGTCTTCGGTCTCGCAAGCGTAATTCTCGGAACACAGCTGTTCCACCGCTTCGGAAAGCTGAAAGCGACCACCGCTGTCATCGCAGGCGCAATTCTCTATAAGGCATGTGTCGCTTTCGTTATTTCCATGCGGATCGTAAAGGCGACCGACCTGAAACTTATCACTGCGGCAATTCTTCTCCTGATCCTGATCGTCAGTGATTCCATGAAGAGAAAGGGGGCACACCATGCTTGAGTTAAAAAACATCAGTAAATATTACAACGCAGGCACTGTAAATGAAATGTGCCTCTTTAACGATTTCAACCTCAGCATCGATGACGGCGAGTTTGTTTCCGTTGTCGGCAGCAACGGATCCGGTAAAACTTCCATGTTAAACCTGATCTGCGGCAGCATTCCGGTGGATTCCGGCACCATCGTCATGGGCGGAACCGATATCACAAAAATGCCGGAGTACAAGCGCCAGCGCCGCATCGGCCGTGTCTACCAGCACCCGGCGATGGGAACCTGTCCGAATATGACGATCCTTGAGAATATGGCTCTCGCGGACAATAAGGGAAAGCCGTTCAATCTTCTCCCCGGAACAAATAAGGCCCGCATTGACTTCTACCGCGACCAGTTAAAAATCCTCGGTCTCGGTCTTGAAGATAAGATGGGTGTAAAAGTCGGTGTTCTCTCCGGTGGACAGCGTCAGGCGATGGCTCTTTTAATGTCAACCATGACTCCCATCGAATTTCTGATTCTTGATGAGCACACGGCTGCCCTCGACCCGAAGACGGCAGATATTATTATGGAACTGACCGGAAAAATCGTTGCAGAAAAGCACCTGACGACCATTATGGTCACACATAACCTCCGGTTCGCTGTAGAGTACGGAAACCGTCTTCTGATGATGCATCAGGGGCATGCAGTCATGGATAAGAAAGGTGAGGAAAAGGCGAACACGAAGGTCGATGATATCCTTGACATGTTCAACGCGATCAGTATTGAGTGCGGCAACTAGTGCATTGCTTGAATTGAATAAGTAAATAAAAAAGAGCTGTATGCGGCCGGAACTGGATTGAAAAGTTTCGGGGCATATGGCTCTTTTAGTTTTTTGGGGGTATTGACTCATTGAGTCGAATCGCTCACTCGCAAACACGCGCTTCGCGCTCGTTTGTCTGCTTCGCAGACGGTTTGCTCGTTATATCTTTATTTTCGTCCACTTTCCGCTCTTAAATCTCCAGTTCGTCAGACACACTCTCACGATCTGGTCGCACACGATTCCGAGCCAGATACCGACAACTCCGATCTCCAGCACATAGCAGAAGAGATACGCACAGGATGGGCGGACGATGGTGATACTGAGTGTTGACGCGCAGGTGGTAAACAGGACATCTCCCGCGCCCCTGAGACATCCCATATAGATGACCTGAGAGATCTGCAGCAGCACGATCACAGTCATGACCTGCATGATCCGGGCACCCATGGCGATAATATCCTCCTCGACAAAGTACAGGTGGAAATACCAGTTTCCTAACAGCAGATACAGGATCGACAGCACGATGGAGATCATGTTTCCGATCCTCTGACAGATCGTTCCGTACATAACAGCCTGATCCGGGCGCTTCTCCCCAAGGCTTCGTCCGCAGAGTGCCACAGCGGCTACCTGCATGCCGTCGCCAAATGAGAAGGACAGGTTCATGACATTCATGGCAACCTGATGTGCCGCGTAAGCCGAGGTGCCGAGTCTCGCCGCCATGATCGATACCAGCAGGAAGCCGGTCCGCATGAACACCTGCTCGATAAAAACACTGGAAGCGATCTTCGCCATACTCTTCACCGGTTCAAGCGTAACACGGACACGTTCTTTTATAATGTAGGGAACACTGACAAAATTATCCTTCGGGATCAGGGAGCAGATACTCATAATGCAGGCAACCACGGTTCCAAATACAGTCGCCAGCGCCGCCCCCGCGATCCCCATCTCCGGAAAGCCAAGATGCCCCTGGATCAGGAGATAATTTCCGATCATATTGACCACATTGGAAGTCACGTTGGTACGCATGGCGATCTTCGTGTTTCCGGCACCGCGCTGGGAGGCGTTGATCGCCATGGAAATGATATTGAAGATCATGCCGCCCATGATGATCCTGAAATACAGAACTGCGCTCTCCTGGGTGTCCTCATTGGCACCGCAGAAGCGGATAATCGGTTCCGCAAAGATAACAGCCGCCGCGCTGATCACGATTCCCATAACGATCGTAAAGATGATCGCGATCAGAAGAACCTGATTCGCGCCGGTCCGGTCTTTCTCACCGCGGCGTCTTGCCACCAGAGCTGATACAGATACGTTCAGCGCAATAAAAAGGCACAGACCGATAAATTTCGGCTGTGTTGTAAGGCCCACTGCCGCCACTGCATAGGCACCGATAGAGCTCACCATCAGTGAGTCCACCATACCGGCCAGGGCAATAAAAAAGGACTCCATCACCGCCGGCCAGGCCATCTGGAACGCGATCTGGTATCCTTGTTTTCCTCCTCCCATGAATCTCTGAAATCTCGTCTTTTCGTTCTCCGGCATTCTCATCACTCCTGTGTCTGCTTTTAGTATCTTTTAAAATATTTTTTCGGTGTATGATTCTCGATTCTTATTATGTTTATTATACAATACGGTGAATGTAAAATCAAAGTAAAAATCAGCAATTGTGAAGGTACCGAGTTAATAACCTTGCCCGTGTACAATAACCGATACCGAACAGTTGCAATAAATATAGTTTTATGTAATCTTGTTTCATTTGTGGTTCTACCGTATAATATTTATGTTGTCCAACCGATACCCGGCAGCGGGAGGAGGTGAGTCTTTTGAATTTGATACTTTCGTTTCTTGTCTCCTGTGCGGCTGGTGTAGCCTGCCACTACATCATCAAATGGTTAGACGGAGACAAGTAGGGCAACACTAGCCTGGTGGTTTCTTATCCACCATAAAAAAATAAGAAGAACCCCTCAGTATTAGCGGTACTGAGGGGTTCATTCTTTTTTGTCCTTTGAATCTGATACTTTCTTTGCCTAACGGCATTATATCATATGTATTTTTTATTTGCAATATCCCAACATATGTTTATTCCAAATCGGCAAAATCCACTGCCACCACTGTATTGTACGGAATTTTCAGTTCGGAAAATTCCTGCCTGTGTACAGTAACTATATGCTGCCTGCACCATTTTTCTCAACTTCTGGAAAATCCCAGTGTCTTCTCCAGCTCTTTTTTAAACGTCAGCACATCTGCGGAAAGCTCCGCGATCCGGGCATCGGTCATGCGGCTTACAGGGGCAGAGATGCTGAGGGCATAGACCGGCTCTTTATGATAGTCCGGAATGCTGACCGCAATACAGCGTACACCTTCCTCGTTCTCCTCATCGTCCATCGCGTATCCGGCTTCCCGCACCCCGCGGATCCGCTCCATGAGGTCTGACAGCCTCGTCACTGTATATGGTGTCAGGGAGGTAATCTCAGAACTGTTCCAGATATCTTCAATCTCAGAATCCGGCAATTCTGCAAGCAGCGCTTTGCCGACACCGGAACAGTATAACGGAATCCGGCTCCCCACTCTCGACACCATGCGGATCGAGCTGACTGTGGACTCCACTTTATCGATATACACAGCTTCCGTTCCCTCTCTGCGGACCAGATGTACCGTCTCTCCCGTCTGCTCTGAGAGCTTCTTCAGAGACGGATGGATCAGGGACGCCATATTCGTCTGTTCCAGGATCTTGCTTCCGATCTCCAGAAATTTTAAGGACAGCGCATATTTTAAGGATTCCTCGTCCTGACGGATATAGCCCATGTACTGGAGCGATGTCACGAGGCGGTGCGTCGTGCTCTTATGAAATCCGAGCTCAGCGCTCAGATCCATGATCCCCATAGGGCCATTTTCCGCCAGACGTTCGATCACCTGGAACAGGCGCTCCGCAACCTGGATCGGATTTTTTCCTGCTTCTTCCATTCTGCTTGTTCTCCTATCTAACCCGGCAGATCATTCCTGCCAGCCGGGTATTTGCGCAGATATAACTGCAGTTTCCTGCGCAATTTCCAAATTTGTGCCTGTTTGGCAAATCTGCAGGATTGCCGCGCAGTTCACTGCAGATCATATAAACCGTGTCTTCTTCGTCATTTCCACGAACTCTCTGTTCGTCCTTGTGCGGGCAAACATATCCAGGATCTTCTCCACAGACTCTTCTGCCTTCATGGAGTTTGTCGCCTTGCGGACGATATCCACAGCTTCCGCTTCCTCGCTTGTAAGCAGGAGGTCGTCGCGTCTTGTGCCGGACTTTAAGATATCGATAGCCGGGAAGATCCTCTTCTCGGAAAGTTTTCTGTCGAGCACAAGCTCCATATTGCCGGTACCTTTAAATTCCTCGTAGATCACATCATCCATACGGCTTCCGGTATCGACGAGGGCTGTCGCGAGGATCGTCAAACTTCCGCCTTCCCGCATATTTCTCGCCGCACCGAAGAAGCGCTTCGGCATATGCAGCGCTGCCGGATCAAGGCCGCCGGAAAGAGTGCGTCCGCTGGGCGGAACAACAAGGTTGTAGGCTCTCGCCAGTCTGGTAATACTGTCCAGAAGGATCATCACGTCGCGTCCGTGCTCCACAAGACGTCTCGCGCGCTCGATCACCATCTCGGATACACGCTTGTGGCGCTCCGGAAGCTCATCAAAGGTGGAGTAGATGACCTCCACATTGGGACCCACAACCGATTCTTTGATATCCGTAACTTCCTCCGGGCGCTCGTCGATCAGAAGAATGATCATATGCATATCCGGATAGTTTGTTGTAACGGCTTTCGCCACCTGTTTTAATAAGGTAGTTTTACCGGCTTTCGGCGGGGACACAATAAGACCACGCTGCCCTTTACCGATGGGAGCGAGAAGGTCCATGACTCTCATAGCGGTCGTGTTTTTTCCGCCTCTTACTTCCAGATTGAGTCTCTGGTTCGGGAAGATCGGGGTGAGATCCTCAAAATTCGGGCGGTGTTCCACGACACTTGTCGGATAGCCGTTGATCGTCTTCACGTAGAGGAGCGCCGCAAATTTCTCGGTTGCGGACTTCACTCTGCGGCTTCCGCAGATAATATCACCGGTCTTCATATTGAACCGGCGGATCTGTGACGGCGCTACATAGACATCGTTGTCACCCGGAAGGAAATTCTCGCAGCGGATAAATCCGAAGCCGTCCGGCATCACTTCCAGAATTCCGTTTGCCTCGATACCGCTGTCGAGATCCTGAAGGTCTGTCTTCGGGTCCGCAGTGTAATTCTGAGCGCTCTGGTTTCGTGTCTGATAACCGGTCTGGTAGGTTCTTGTGCTCTCCTGAATGCCCTGGATCTCCTGAGATCCACTCTGGTTCTGACGGCTCTGATAGCTGTTCTGACGGTCATTTCTCATCTGGCGGTCGCCGCGGTCCTGACGGTCAGATCTCTCATATCGGTCTGTTCTCTCCCGGCGGACTCCATGTTCCTGACGTTCCGCGCGCTCCGGTACTGCAGACGTTCTCCCTGTCTCCCCACTATTTCCGGAAAGCGATGCTGCCTCCGCAGGTGCCTCCTGTGCCGGTGTTTCTGCCGTCTCGCAGAGACGGTCAATCAATTCCGCTTTTCTCAAGCCGCTGATATTCTTGATTCCCTGGCTTTTTGCCAGCTCCTTTAACTGAGTCAGCGGTAATGTCGCTAATTTTTCACGCATAATGGATACTCCTTCATTCTTATTCCGGTTTTATCGTCTCTTTGGGAATCATAAAAGATTATAGCAGTCTCTCCGTCTCCGGACCGGCTGCTTCTGAACCATTAGATTTGAAACTCTTCTCCGACGGGATCCTCGCCTTTAAGCGATATCGGAGGATCAGTATACCTCATTATAACGCACACTTTCTAAAATGAAAAGAGGGAATTTTACAGATTTAGAATACGAAGCATCTGCACAGTTCCCGGGAGTTTTACACTTCTTTTTTTAGTGTTTTAATACAAATCCTTTATTTAAGCCATTTACGGCTTATTTTTTT
>CAKRNI010000018.1 GCA_934370915.1 uncultured Lachnospiraceae bacterium | reverse complement strand
AAGTTGTCGGAATGCCATTGGATTGATGAAGGGAAGAACCTTATCATAACAGGAATGACCAGCAGTGGAAAAACATATCTCAGTAATGCTCTGGTGTGTAGCTGCTCTTCGTTAAATGAAAACAGTACGTTATGTTCGGGCCAATACCCTTATGCTTGAACTTGAACAGGTACGTCTGAAAACCGTATATCTTGAGCATGTATCTGGTTTAAGTAAACTGGATTTGCTTGTGATCGATGACTTCGGTCTGATGGAACTTGACCTTGATAAATGCCGGGATCTTTTCGAAGTTATCGATGGTCGGGATGGACGGAAATCAACGATTATTGTTTCTCAGTTCCCAGTAAAATGCTGGTTTGACCTTTTTCAGGAACCTACCTATGCAGATGCATGCCTTGCCCGGATCACTGACAAACGGCACTGTTATCGTTTGGAAATGAATGGAATCAGCATGCGGGATACAGATAAATAACTGTATTAACTTCACCAGTGGCACTGCGTGCCAACATAGCGGTGCTCCGCACCGTTCGAAATGGAATGGCTGCACCGCTTACGCGGAGCAGCTGTCCCGTTTTACCGTAACTTGCATCCTAATTATCATACAAGGAAGAATGAACTCAGCGTATGGTGAAAAATGAACAATAAAAATATATACATTTTGTATGTATTTTTACCGAGACTCATGATATACTAAAGACTAGGAGGAAACGAAAATGGGAAATGTTTATTTGCTTAATTACGCTGTTAGGGGAATAAAAACATTAGATCAGTGGATCTCATTGTCTTTTTACAAGAAGACGATATCGAATGATTTGGACATGCAGAAATACAATATTAAAGGTATTTATGGAATGAATGGATCCGGTAAATCCGGAATAGTGACGTCTGTAAATGTACTTGGAAAGCTTCTGGTAGATCGGAGCTATTTGAACAATCCTTTAGTTCAAAGAAATTTAGATGCGATTATTAATAAGAAAACAGGGGAGTTGTCGATTGAGGCTGAGTTTGCCAGCAAAGTAGAAAATATAGTGATACTATATAAATACGCAGTGACTTTAAAAAAAGATAATTCCGGTAGATATGTTATTGCTGAAGAGAGGTTGGCATCAAAGCTTGCCAAAAATAAAAATGCGTCAATGGTCCCAATTTTTAAAGTGGTAGATGGAAAAGCACTGTATATTCTTGAAAATGAAACGGAAGGACTAAAAAAGCTGGTATCCGAAAAAACAACAAACTTGTTATTAAAGTCGTCGATGGCTGCGTTGCTTTGGGATGAGATACCTAAGCAGGCAGAGTCAAAAAAGATAGAATCGTCGCTTTTTATAATAAATATATTATGGCTTTATGTATTTGGCAAAAGCTTATATGTTTACTTGGACGATTCTGATGATCATTGGGATTATTTTATTAACGAGTCAAACAAATATATGACAGCCTTGGTTGAAGACTCAGATGATCTTGGCATGATTCGTTATTTGGCTGAGTTGGATAGTAAGCAGCCTTCGAAAATATCTATTTCTGAAAATTATATTTTTAAAAGCAGATATACTGATTTTGAGAAAAATGTAGGATTTTTGTATAAGTTCCTCAAAATATTTAAGGGCGATCTGAAGAAAATAGAAATTGATAAAAAGGAGAATCAAGGATTTTACAGCTGTGATCTGATCATGGTGTATGATGATTATAAAATTCATGCTGAGTTCGAGAGTACTGGAATAAAAAAGCTTATCAGGCTGTTTGCTTATCTGCAGAGAATGGTGCAGGGGAAAATTGTCTTTATCGATGAATTTGACTCGAATCTTCATGATGTTTATTTGTGTGCGCTGCTTGAGTATCTAATGGAATATGGTCAGGGGCAGCTCTGCTTTACAACTCATAATGTAGGACCAATGGATATTTTGAAAAGACATAAAAAGTCGATTGATTTCTTATCAGAAGATCATAAGATCTATCCATGGACTACCAATGGAAATTATTCTCCATCAAAGCTGTATAGAGCTGGTATGATTGAGGGATCCCCGTTTAATGTAGATTCTACGGATTTTATAGGCGTATTTGGTTCAAACGAGGAGAGGAAAGAGAATGGGTGATCTACAGATGATTTTTGTTGTTGAGAGCAACTCAACATGTAAATCTGACTGGATTTATATCAAGGATACAATTGAGCAATTTTATCAGTATGATCGCGCGCATCATGATTATGATTTTGTGTGGTTTTGCAAAGATGTAGAACAGGTTTATCTGGGGAAAAGGGTTGACAAAGGTAAAAAGAAAAAAGAAGCAGAAGCATTTCGGTGTAGAAGAATTATTGAAAGTATTAGTGCGAATCGGTTGTCTGTGGCAAAGCACAGGATCGGATCAAGTAATATTATGAAAGTACTTGATAAGTATCTTGAACGGTGTACAGATACATAAAAAGAATATCTGGTCGAAAGAATATTGTTTTTGGCAGGTAACGTGCAGCGGGGAGTTTGAAAATAAACTTTCCGCTGCATTTAATATTGTTCGTGTGAACTTCCTGAAAAATCCAGATCTGTTTAATTTGAAGAAGAAAGCGCTGGAAATGTTTGAACGCATGGGCAAGAAGAGTATGTTTATTATGGGATGAGGACACTTGAAACAATGCTGAAGCCGTTAAATGAAGGAATGACGAATCTATAACGGGTGATCTTTTTGATATGAATTACAGCAATTGTAAGAAATTCAAAAATACCATTGACATGAGGAGAAAGATATTGTAATCTGTAGATGTAATTGAAATGGAAATGCGACTGTAATGAAAGTAATGTATCCAGAGAAACAGGCGTTACTGTAGATTAGGATTGGAGAGCAGGATGATACAAAAAAAAGGAATACAGAGAGTAATACTTGATCTCTTGCAAGATAAGGAATGGCATACCGCGGAAGCGATTGCAGAAAAATGCAGAGAAGAGGGTATTGACGTTGGAAAAGGCAAGACCGCGGTCTATACGGCAGTGTTTCGCCTAAGAAAACAGGGGTTAATTGCCCTGGAAGGAGATGGAAGGTATAGATTGCTGGAAAAGTCTGTAGAAAATACGGCAGAGACGAATGATGGAACAGAAGCGAGCTTAGATGAGAAAATACAAGAGAAAGGAACAAATGAGGAAGTTATGGACAGCATCAATGTACTTGAAAAGAAATTAGGAGAACTTAAAAAATTTAACTGGGTCAGCTGCTCAGCGGAAGAACTGACAGAGGCAAGAACTATGGCAGAAAGAATGATAACGTTGTCAAAAGAGATCCAGTCGACATTTGACAATAAAGGAATGTAAGATTACAAGAAGATGTAATTTACATCACAAGAAGATGTAATGATATATGGTAAGACAAAATGATGGCAGAATGAACTGAAAGGCAGTTACTTGAAATAGAAAGGAGCTATGATATGTGGCAACACCAGGACGAGGCAATCCGCCTCTTCTTACAACACCGCCGAGGTATCCTTGAAATGGCCACCGGATCCGGAAAGACGAGAACGGCGATACGGATCATGGAGGAGTTGCTGAAAAGCGGAGAGATCAGACAGATTCTGGTGGTTGTATATGGAAATGATCTTCTTGAGCAGTGGTACAGAGAACTGATGCTTTGCGTGGAGGATCTGCGGATCTACCGCTGGTTTGGTAGTTACAATGAGGTATCAAGATTTCTTCTTTTTGAAGGTAAAAAGCTTCTTCTTGTCTCAAGAGAGGTCAGCAGATTGACAACAGTGCTTGACAAAATGGAAAGAAATGATCCTGCGGGCGATGTAAAAAAACGCACATTTTTCGTTTATGACGAGGTACATGGAGCAGGATCGAAACAGTTCCGTGAAATGCTGAAGGGACGCCTTGCGGAATATCGCTTTTGCTTAGGTCTCAGTGCAACTCCAGTAAGAGCATTTGATCCGGAAGGGACAGAATTTATCACAACAGAAATCGGCCCGGTAATCTATTCGTACGGGCTTCAGGAGGCAATTCAGGCAGGAATTCTCTGCAGTTTTTCCTATGTAACAATTCCATATGAACTGACTGGCGAAGAAAGGCAGAAAAAGAAGAAGCTGATCGCAGCGTTTGAGGCCAGAAAGAAGAACGGTGATCCGGTCACAGAAGAGGAACTGTATCGGGAGCTTGCGAGAGTTAATAAGCTTGCAGAAAATAAGCTGGTTCTGTTTCGGGATTATCTGGAGAGACATCCGGAGATACTGGATCACTGTATCATGTTTGTCGAAACAAGGGAGTATGGAGCGAAACTTCAGCGGATCCTTATGGATCATACGTATCGGTTTCATACATATTACGCGGAAGACGATAGAAAGAATCTGCTTCGCTTCGCAAGAGGAGAGATCAGGTGCCTTATCACATGCCGGAAGATCTCGGAGGGAATTGATATACGATCGGTAAAAAATATTGTTTTGTTTTCGTCAGACAGAGGTCGTCTTGTTACAACACAGCGGATTGGGCGAAGCCTTAGAAGAAATCCGGATGAGCCGGATAAGACAGCCTGTGTGGTGGATTTCATCTGTGAGAGTGGAAATGATACGACAGCGGATGAAGAACGGAAAGAATGGCTTTCGGATCTTGCAAAGGTGAGAAGGAGGGATTCAGAGTGAAACTATATCAGGAATTGAAAGATGCGATAGCGGATGCAGCGGACGAAATGGAAGAAAGTGCTGAATTCCGCAAGCTTTTTTCAAAGTTGGTTGAGAACTATATGAATGGTATGGGATCAGGAGCGGAGATCGTGAATGTGATCGAACGGATCGAGTGGACGGAGGAATCGGATGAGAATTAGGATTCTTGGCTGGGAGTATGAGAATATCCGCCGTATGAATAAACTGCGGGTGGACTTAAGACAGAAAGACGGAAGTGTTTATCCAAACACGCTGTTAATGATGTCAAATGGAGCGGGAAAGACGACAACGCTGCATCTGATCCGCGCAGTGCTGAGCGGAAACGCTGTATACTGGAAGGAACGGGAAGTGAGAAGTTTTCGCCCGGTGGGATCTTATGTCACGGATGGATATTTTCTGCTTCGTATGGAATTTGACGGAGAAATCTACTGCCATATTCTTCACTTAGACTACGAAGATGGACGCGCCTGGTATGAGACGAGCAGCGCAGCGTTTAATGGGTACGAAGAAGGCCGTCAGATGCCGTATCAGCTGCGCGGTATCATAGATTACGATGGATTTGTAAACCGCTTTGTTTTTGATGGCGAGCAGGCGAAAAAGACATTAAACAGTGGAAGTACAGAGGCAGAGAATGCGATCGTTTATCTGTATCAATTAAATAAACTGGATGAGTTGTGCGGGGAGATCGACCGGCTGGTACAGGAAAAACAGGAACAGAATTCTGGCGGAGCAACCAAGAGAAGTGTAAAGGTATACAAAGGAAAAATGGAACGCCGGGAGCAGGTCTACAAAAATTTGGTGCTGAAGAAAGACGATTTACAGCAAGAACTAAAAAAGATGTTGGACATACTGGCCCAGTATGAGAAAAAATATCAGGATATCGTTTCCATGGACCGCAAACTCCAGGAAGAGCAGGAGCGCCTGCACAGAGAAAAAAAGGAAAAGCGGGATGAAATCCGCGGAACAATGGCGGAACTGATGGCGGCCATGAAAAAACCGTATAATCTGCAGCTGAATCTCCATACAAGATTGAAGGGGCTTGTCGAAAATCTTCAGACATTAAAGCTGCCAAAGACCACAGCGCGGGAGTTCTTTAATGAGCTGGCGGCATCAAAGGAGTGTATCTGTGGGCGCTGTATCGGGGAGAAAGAACGGAAAAGGATCCTGGAGAAGGCGGAGGAATACCTTGGAGAAGATTCTCTTGTCGTTGTAAACGCAATTAAGAATGCACTGAGAGAATATGAAAGGGATGATACCTGTATCACACTCAAAGAGCAGCTGAAAAAACAGATCTCTGATTCGGATGAACTGGAAGCAGGATTAAATCGTTTGGCAATCCGTCTTGCGGAAAAAGGCTATGAAGATGCTCTGAAGATCCAAAATGAGATGAAAGATCTTGAAAAAAAGATCAGTGAGAGCAAAAAAAATCTTACACAACTTACAGAAAAGCCTACGATAAATAACACGGCGTTGAATGCAGATAATAACATCCATCTTGCATATCGTGAGTGGCAGGATGCAAGAGACAGTTATTTGAAAGCAAACGGAACTTACCAGTTTACGAAAAAAGCAGAAAAGATGACAGAGTATGTGAGACGTGTGAGAAGAAATACACTGGACAGCCTGAAAGAATATATGGTAAGGGAAACGAACAGAAAGCTTGTGGATCTGATCGACAGTGACCAGGTCGTAATTCGGAAGATCGACGGATACCTTGTTTTAGATGGAAAAGATGGCGCAAGTGAAGGTCAGACGCTGGCGGTTGCATATGCGTATATCGGAACGTTGTTCGAGCATTCCAGGTTTGAATTTCCGTTCATCGTGGATTCCCCTGCGGCACCTATGGACTTAAGTGTAAGGCGTGAAGTGTCAGAAGTACTTCCGAAACTGTTTGGACAGACGGTTATTTTTGTGACATCAGGAGAGAAAAAAGGATTTGCGGAAATATTTTTCAAACGGGATGATGTCCAGTATCTGACGATTAAAGGAAGAAAAAATGAACCGTTAGAGCTCTATTGTGGCCGGGAAGTATTTGAGGCATATCAGGAAGCCGGAAAGGAGGAGAAGTAATGCCGTTTTTCTTACCAAGGAAGTGCAAAAAGTTTTTTGCGGATATTTTTGACTCGAAAAATAGAGATGGCACAAAGCTGAAGCTGTATTTTGACGAATATTATTACTGCCTGATGGTGGGATTGGCAGCAGGAAAATATGATGCAGACGCGGAGCTGGAAAAATCGGAGATTACAGACTCTTATCCGGAAGAATATGCAGAAAGCCGTGACTATATTGCGGGGCTATTGTTGGCGACGGAGCGTCAGAGACGGGGGATTCCTGAAGGAGATGGAAGCGCACTGGAACAGCTGATGACGGAGTATGTGGACGCTACGTCAAAGACACATCTGAGTGCAGCCGGAGAGCGAAGGTTGAACCAGTATGCGGCCTGGGGAATGGAGATCATTCTGGATGCTATGATGCATCCAGTACGGTTGGAGGAATTTCTTGTGGATTATTTGGATGCGTTCCAGACAGGGAGGTTTACAGACGAAAAATGAGTGAAAAACCAACGATAAGCTCTTTTGATATGACGGTGAAATGTGTGGTAGCTGAAAGGAGCTTCCTCTTTTATGTTCCGAACTATCAGAGACATTATGTATGGACGGAGAAGGAAGTTGCTGCTTTCTTAAAAGACGGAGAATTCTGCTGGAACAGAATGCGGGAGGCAGGAGAGAAGTTTCAGCATTTCACAGGCCAGCTGATCCTGCGCGAGACGGGTAAGGATAAATCCTGCCATGCTATGATGGAGATAGTAGACGGACAACAAAGATTGACTACTTTCACCCAGGTAGTGACTGCGGCGATAAGAGTCATGCGGGCACGCGGAGTGCCGGAAAAAAGATGTGAGGAACTGATTGGGCAGTACTTATTTAAAGAAAACGGACAATATCAGGTCCTGACATTGTCGAAACAGGATGAAGCGGTCTGGGAGGGAATCCTTGATCTGGAGCAGGATCCGCAGAAGATAAAAGCAGAGGGCGAATCGCAGACCCGCCTTTTAAATGCGGAGAAGCAGATCCGGGGATACTTTGAGGGTCTGACAGAGGGAAAAGGTGAGCAGGAGACATACGAGATCTTGAGTTCCTATGTGGAGGCGATGGCGTCCTGCTTTCAGGTAGTTATGTTGAAAACAGATAAGCCTGGTTATACATATGCTCTCTATCAAATCGTTAATGACAGAGGAATTCCGCTGACATCGGGCGAGCTTTTGAAGGCGAGAACGATGGAACTTTTAAATGATAAGCCGGACCTGGCGAAACGGGCAGAAGAAATGTGGAATGATATTCTTTCTGATCCTGGAAATGCAACCGACCGGTATCTGGTATGGAACTATGCGGCGGTCCTTGGAAAACAGATGGAGGCCAGAACGGCAGTTCCTGCGCATGAACAGTATGAGCATCAGATCTTCAAATGCTGGAATAAGCGAATTTTATCGGAGATCGAGCAGAAGCATCTGTTCGATGAGTTGGAACAGCTTCATATCAATGTCACGAGAATGCGGGTACTGGAAAAAGGCCTGATGATTCCGGAGAGAAGTATTGGAAAGTCGACAAAGATCATGTATGAGGCGCTTATTTCCACTCTGAAAAATACCAGTGTAATTCCGCTTTATTTAAAGATCCTGGAGATGGATGCACGGGCTGTTGATAGTACGATCGAGAAGATTACTCCATTACTTGCAAAGGCGTTCTTTATGGCAAAGACTGTAGGCGGTCTTCATGATGAGGCAATCAGCAAATGCTATATGGAGATATGGAAGAAGATCGGCAGAAGCCATGCGGATATCACGGAAATTGAGGCGGATCTGAAACGACTGTTGGATAGGGAGAATTGCAGAAATACTTTCTTTACACGAATCAATGAGGAGGTCTATTCGAAAGGCAGTGTGGGCAGCAAAAAGGCGAAGTTTCTGCTTCTGATGCTGGAGATCGACCACTGGCAGTGTGCAGGAAGCGGAAAAGACGGGGCAGAAGAAGACTCAGTACAGATCGATATGAGCAAGCTTTCTATTGAACACATACTTCCGGAAGAAGTAGATGACAGAGAAGTCAGCAAACAATTTTATAATTCCATACATCGAATCGGAAATCTGACATTACTGGGGCGGAAATTAAACAGCCGGCAGAGAAATAAACCTTTTGAGGATAAGACAGAAATATATAAAGAATCTCCGTATTGGGTTACAAGGCATGTAGGAGCTCTGAAAAAATGGACATGGACGGAGTTTAAAGAACGACAGAATCAGATGCAGACCGATTTTAAGAAAATTTTTAACTTGTAACGATAGGATAAAGCAGCTGCGCGGCATACACAAAAGAGTGTATGCCGCGTTTGCTGCTATACACATAAAAACTGCTGATGCAGATCAGACAGTCCAATAGACAAGCATCCCTCGATATGTTAAGATAAGGTTACTTGGAAACGGAGATGAGCATATGGATCAGGATCAGAAAAATATTCAGGATATGGATGGAAAAAAGTATAGGACAACATCGTGGACAAAGATGGGTGCGGATGATAATTTTGCTGAAAAGAAGATAGATACCACATTAATGGATTATGGCATGTCGATCATACCTCAGGATATCAGTTCGTTTTTTTTGCATGAGGAATTGCAGATGGGGGATCAGATCAAGCTGACTCTGGAATACGACTCGTTCACATATGAGGGAAGTATTCAGAGAATCCGGCCAGATGGACAGATGCGTCTGCGGTATGAGACAGCGCTAAAGAAACATTTGGAAGAGAATCCGGTCTATGGACTGGGTGCGATGATCCAATTCTGGCGTCAGGATAAAAATAAATACAGAATCTATGTCGTGCAGGGAGATGAGGAGATCGTTCTGGACGATGAGATGGATTTGAATGAGCTTCGTTACGATGGTGAAAATCCTATCTTTGAGCGTGTGTCTGTTACGAAAAAAGATTTTTCTGTTTATGAATTATCACGGCGATACGAAAAAAAGAAACTGATTTTGGAAGTGGGATTTCAACGGCGTGAAGTCTGGAAAATGAAGCAGAAAAATGAACTTGTCGAAAGTGTGCTGATGGGACTCCCTTTGCCGGTAATATACTTAAAGCAGCAGGAAGACGCGTCGTATGTTGTAGTGGATGGAAAACAAAGACTTTCAGCTCTTTTCTCATATATGCGGGGAGATTTTGCCCTGACAGGGCTAAAGATCCTTACTGAGCTGAATGGAAAGAAATTTGATCAGCTTGTGGACAATCTGTCTATCTATCAGTCACAGCTTGAGGACTATCAGTTTTCAGCCCATGTGATCCTGCCGCCAACGCCGGATGAAATATTGTTTGATATTTTTGACCGTGTGAACCGTGGAGGAACCCAGCTGAATAAGATGGAGATCCGGAATGCGATCTATAACGGAAGAGGTTTAGACACATTGATTGCGATCACGAAAACGGGGGAATTTGAAAGTGCAACGAGGATCCTGTACCGGAAAGATATCCGAATGAAGGGACTGTATCTTTTAACGAGATCAGCAGCGTTTAATCTGCATTATAGCGGTAAAATGGCGGGAAAAGACGGATATAAGTTCAGGGGCGATATGGACGATCTTCAGGGAAGAGCCCTGCGCTATTTAAATGCTCTCTCAGAAAATGCTCTTACCGATTACAAAAATGAAACCGTAAAAGATCTGCGGAGGATCTATGAGGTCCTTGGACCAAACGCGTTCCGAAAGGAGTTCGATGAATCAAAGCCGATCAACATGAATATGTTTGAGACATTGATGTATTTTATGATGAAAGTTCGAGAGAGAGAGTTTTTATTTACCGGAGAGGAATTAAAAAATAAGATTCTGGATAAATTAAAAGAGGAAGAATATGCTCAGAATATCGGAGCCCGTAAGGACTCTCTGGAGAAGATAAACGCGAGATTTGCGGTGATGGATTGTCTGATTGGAGAGGTGTGCAGATAATATGATTAAAGATCTTAAAATCCATGCATTTAAGTCGATAAAAGATCTGGAATTTGATTGTTCGGAGTTGAATCTGTTCGTGGGGACGAATTCCTCAGGAAAGTCATCCTGCCTGCAGGCATTGCTTTTGTACGAGCAGAATTTAAAGATGGAATATGGATTGAACGGTAATTATATTTCTCTTGGAGAATTTCGTGAGATACGGAATAATTATATGCCGCGGGAAGATATCCAGATCCAGATAGTTGGAGACAATACGGATGGGGAAGAGTTTGAAGATGGAATCAGGCTGACAGAGATAGAGGATGGTTATGAGACGGTTCGCAAATTTAACCAGAAAAAAGTGAACAGCCCCTATGGATTAAGGAGTGAAAGCCCATTTTACACCGAATTCCATTACCTTTCCTGTCATCGGATCGGTGCGCTGGATATTTACCAGAGAAACTTTAACCATTACAGTAAGTTCGGCAGCAATGGCGAATTTGCTATGGATTATCTTCTGGAACACGGAACAGATCTTGTGGAGGAAGTCCTTTGCGAGGACAGTGAAAATATATCCAGAACACTGCTGGCGCAGGTGAACTACTGGCTGAAATATATCATTGGAACTGAGCTGGCACTGAGGGAAATCCAGAAGACGAACTGTCTTCAGGTCACCTACAACAACAATCCGGCGAACAGCAACTCGGACGCGATGTACCGTCGGCCGGTGAATATTGGATCGGGTGTCAGCTATCTGATCAGCATCATTATTGCCTGCCTTGGGAGCAGAAAGAATTCAGTGATCGTCATAGAAAATCCGGAGATCCATCTGCATCCGAAGGCGCAGTCAAGATTGACAGAACTTTTGTATCTGACAGCCTGCTCGGGACGGCAGCTGTTTGTGGAGACCCACAGCGATCATATTTTTAATGGGCTGAGAGTAGGAATCAGCAGCAGAGGATGGCAGCAGAATAAGATCCGGGTCAATTTCCTGGCAATGTCAAAGGATTATGAGACATGCTGCAATCCGATCAAATTCGGGGAGTTTGGAAAGATCTGGGGAGAAAATCCAGATATGGACCTGAATGATCTGTTTGACCAGTTTGAGATCGATCTGGATCGGATGCTGGGAATCTGAGATTTTTTCACATAAGAGGACGAAGAATGGACTATGTGATGAATGATTTTTCTCTGCGTGGTCAGTTTGAGGATGTGGAGACATTTTTTGATTCCATCCGGGCTTATACCGGGCCGGTCTTAAAGAAGATTGAGGCAGAGAAAGATGGACTGATATGGAAAAAGGAGACTTTCTGGCAGCAGGAGGTCTGCAATGGAATTACGCTGCAGGATCTCAATAAAAGGATGGCAACGCTTGCGCCGAATATGCGCCGGGAAGAGCTGACATATCTGAAACAGAAGCTGATAAAGCTGTATGCGCAGAATCCTCATTGGAGTGAGGCGGAAGATCCCGAGATTCTGGCTGTGCGCTACGATTTTGACCCGGAGATGAGCAACGCATTTCCGACCATGAACTGTTTTATTAAGGCGTATCAGTTGAATGGTCATATGATCTCCTTTGAACATGGGGAATATCCAAATGGAAAGCTGGTATTCTGGATAGAGAGGAATGGAGAGGAAGCACGGTGTGAGCTGGAGAACCTGCGGGATGTGACCTGGTGGGATGAGGAAACCTCGATCCGCAAATGGCCACGGATCGCCGGGCTGTACCGTGTGGAGGTCCGGGCCCATGAGGTGGATCGTCACTGCCCACATTTTCATGTAACGTATAACGAGTATTCCGCTTCTTTTGCAATCGAGAGCGGTGAGGTGCTGGAGATGGGAAAAGAGGAGATGCCGTCTGCTATGCGAAGTACGATTCGAAAGTGGTACGCGGATCATACAGGGGAGCTGAAAGCAGCATGGGATCTGTTACATAAGCCAATTGGAGATAATCAGAAATAGCTTGGAGAGACGGTCAATTTGTGCAAGGTATGGGCGGGTCGGTGGCAAAAAACGGCCGGTACTGGATTGTTTGCGATGCTTGCATTCTTGATTTATGTAAGATATACTAAATAATGTCTGCATACTTGATATGTGGGCATTATTTTCATTTACGCGAGTAACGGGCCGAAGTCTGTAAATCAAAAAGCAGACTTTGTTATAATATTGTTGGAAGGATTTTTATGCTGAAAAGAGAAGACATTAAACATATATATGAGATTGTCCAGAGTCTCTTCCTGGCGGATGATATTCCGTGGGTTATTGGATATTCCGGGGGCAAGGACAGCACGGCGACACTGCAGCTGGTGTGGTACGCTCTGACGGAGCTGCCGGACTGGCAGCGAACAAGAAAGACAGTCCATGTGATCAGTACGGACACCCTTGTGGAGTCTCCGGTGATTGCGCGCTGGGTAGAGCGATCCCTGGACTGCATCCGCGAAGAATCCGCAAAGCAGGGAATGCCGTTTGAGGTTCACCGCCTTACCCCGAAGATCAATCAGACATTCTGGGTCAATCTTCTGGGGCGTGGGTATCCGTACCCGAGAGCGACGATGCGTTGGTGCACAAACCGGTTGAAGATCAATCCGTCCAATGATTTTGTAAAGAACGTGGTGTCAGAATATGGTGAGGCGATCTTGCTTCTCGGAACAAGAAAGGCGGAAAGTACGCATCGTGCCCAGAACATGGAACGATATGAAAAAATGCGTGTCCGTGAATATCTGAGCCCAAACGGAAGTCAGCAGAATGGACTCGTTTTTTCACCGTTGGAAAACTGGACGAGCAAGGATGTCTGGTTTTATCTGATGCAGTATGAGAATCCATGGAAATTTTCAAATAAAGATCTGATGAATCTGTATCGTGGAGCATCAGAGGACACAGAGTGTCCGATCGTCATGGATTTGAGCACACCGTCCTGCGGAAACAGCCGGTTTGGCTGCTGGGTATGTACGTTAGTGGAAAAAGATAAGTCTATGGAAGCTATGATCATTAATGATGCCCAGAAAGCATGGATGCAGCAGCTTCTGGACTTTCGAAATAAGATTGGTGATGCAGAAAAGGACAGGGAACATCGTGATTTCAGAAAAATGCATGGAAATGTCTTCGCATTTAAAGATGGGCTGGTCCATGGACCGTATAAGCGGGAAGTACGTGAAGAGTGGCTGCGTGATTTGCTGAAAATTCAAAAAAATATAAATGAAACCGGGCCGGAGGAATTTCGAAACCTGCGCTTGATCTCTGATGCAGAATTGAATGAGATCCGCAGGATCTGGTTGGAAGAAAAGCACGAGTTCCATGACGTTTTGCCGAAGATTTACCGGGAAGTAATGGGCCATGATTTAAAGACTCAGTACTGTCGGAAAGCCCCATTTGGAGAGGAAGAATGGGAACTGCTCAAAAATGTAGTGGATGAGCGGACCGAGCAGGCAGAAAAGAAGGAAGAGCTGGCATTTGAACTGGCATATCGCCTGATCGATGTGGAGAGCAGTTATTCCAGCCTTCAGAAGAGAAAAGGAATCTACACGAGCCTTCAGGCTGAGATCAAGCGTTGCTATTACCGCGATGAGGAGGACGCAACTGCGTTTGCGATGGGACGGGAGCGCAGAAAGAAAGATCTGGGTCTGGATTATGATACGGATGTGAATCTGACGGATGATCTGATGGACGATGCGGCAGACTCACAGAAAAAGGAAACGACGGATGAAAATTGACAAGGTGATTCTCCAGAATATTGGAGTTTATGTAAATAGAAATGAATTTGACCTGCAGACAGAACGACCGATCATTCTGATCGGCGGAATGAATGGACGGGGAAAAACAACGCTGTTAGATTCCATAATGTTTGCATTATATGGAAGAAGAGGTGTAGAGAACGGTCTTCTTCTGGAATCGTATCTTAGGAAGATCGGAAATGTTACCGGAGAGAGCCCGGAAGCCATGATCGAAATGCAGTTCCGGGTGCAGGAACAGGAGGAGACGATCTATGTGGTGCGCCGTTCCTGGAATATCGACCGGAAACATCCGAAACTGAATACGCAGGTGTGGAAAAACAGGGTGGAAGACGAAGTTCTGTCCGGGAACTGGGATCTTTTCGTTGAGGAGATCCTTCCGAGGGCGATCGCATCATTTTTCTTTTTTGATGGAGAGAAGATCGCGGAACTGGTAGCGTCGGATAATGTCAGAGAGATCAGCTCTTCCATTCGTTCTCTCATGGGAATCGATGTGATCGACCAACTGACGGCTGACTTGGGGGTCGTTCTGTCTACAAACCAGAAGAAGATGACGGGAAAACATCATCAGGAAGATCTGGAAAAACTTGAACGGGAGCTGGAGCAGGCCGAAAAGAAGCTGCAAAGACGTATCGATGAGGAAGAAGAAATCAGACAGCGTGAAGAACAGCTGAAAAAAGAGATCACAGATCTTGAAAATGAACATGCGGCTGTTGGCGGATACTATGAGGAGTACCGGGAGAAGTTCCAGAAGGAGCGCGAGGAAGTCCAGAACGGCATGGAGGCAAATCAGACGCAGATGCTGGAACTGGCAGCGTCCAGTCTGCCGCTCCGAATGGTATTAGAACTTTTAGATGATGTCCGCAGGAATGCCGAAAATGAGAGCGAGCAGAAGGAACTTCAAGTATTTTTAAAACAGTTTCCTGTTTTATATAAAGATATACTTGGAGAGACATGGAATGACCAGATGGAGAACCTCTACAGTACAGTAAAAAGCCGGATATCCAATGCGGCGCCTCTGTACGAACTTGATGAGGCCTCCAGAGAACATCTTTCAGAATTGCCGCAGATCCTTGACCGGGAACTTGAGGATGCAGAGAAGATGGTACAGGAAAGTCAGGAACTGCAAAAGAGAAAGGATAAGATCGATAATTATCTGGAGGTTAAGGTCGAGGACGATAAGATCGATGAGATCTATGAAAAGATTAAGGCGAGCTCTGCAGAACTCGGAAGAGTGAGACAGAAGCGTGAGACGTTGGCGGAAGAGATTGCAGGTCTGATGTCACATGAAGAGACGGTGAAACGTTCCCGAAAGAGTCTTTTACAGCAGGTTGTCCAGGAAATGGATGAGGCGGATGAGACGGCAAGAATCATTCGGTATGCGCAGCAGCAGATCGAGATTCTTGATGTGTATAAAAAACGCCTTCAGGGGAAAAAGGCTGATGAACTGGCGGATGAGATGACAAAATGCTTTAAGAGGCTGTTGGCGAAAGATGGACTTCTCAGCAGGATCGAGATCGATCATGATACATTGGCGTTTTCCTATTATGGAAGAGATGGGGAGAAGATCTACAGTGACAGATTTTCAGCAGGCGAAAAACAGCTGCTTGTAATTGCGATGCTCTGGGCTCTTGGGATCTGTTCCCAGGCGAAGTTCCCTCTGATCATCGATACTCCGCTTGCTCGTCTGGATTCCGTACACAGAACAAGTTTGATCGAGAACTATTTCCCATGTGCGAGCGATCAGGTTATTATCCTGTCGACAGATCAGGAGATTACGTTGGAAGATTATGCACAGCTGAAGAAGTATGTAGGAAAAGAGTATACGCTTCTGTATAATCAGACGACGATGAGCACGTCGGTCCAGCCTGGATATTTTGGGAGGTAAAACAGATGATTGTAAAACAGATAAGAATCTCTGTGCAGGATAAGGAACGCCTGATGCGCCTAAAAAGAAAGACCGGGATCCAGAACTGGAATATCCTTTGCAGATGGGCGCTTTGCTGCTCTTTAAGGGAAAAATCGATACCAATTGATGTGACGGTGGGAGAAGACAGTAATGTGGAGATCGGATGGCTGACATTCGGCGGAGAAAATTATAAGATTTATGAAGCGCTAATCAAGGCGCGCTGCATTCGGGATGGTCTTGGAACAGATGAGGAGACGCTTGCGAAATATTTTAACCTGCATCTCAGCAGAGGAATCGCGTATCTTTCCAGTACAAATTATATCTTGTCACTGGAAGATCTTCTGATGCTCGCAAAGAAAGGCGGAGAGAATTAGAGATGGGAATGTACCTGGATTATAATGCGTCCACGCCGGTGGATCCGCGGGTTCTGGATGTGATGATCGATGTTTACCGGAATCATTTTGGAAATGCCAGCAGCAGGACTCACCAGTTTGGTTCGGATGCCAATAAGATCGTGGAGCAGGCGAGAGAAAATGTGGCATCTCTGCTGGGGGTGCAGAGACATGAAGTGATCTTCACCAGCGGTTCCACGGAGAGCAACAACATGGTGATCCTTGGTCTGGAGGAAAAAGGACGAAAGTCCGGGAAAATGCATATCATCACGACGGCGATGGAGCATAAATCCGTGCTGGAGCCGTGCAAGATCCTTGAGAAACGTGGCTTTGAGGTGGAGTATCTGAAACCGGGAGAGGATGGAAGGATTCGTGTGGAGGATATCCAGAACCGCTTGCGGGAGGACACGCTGCTTGTCAGTGTAATGCATGTGAACAATGAAACAGGGACAGTTCAGCCTGTGAAGGAGATCGGTGAGATTCTAAAGGACAGCCCGGTCCTTTTTCATATGGACGCGTCACAGAGTTGCGGAAAGATGGCGGAGGAGATCCAGAAAATTCCTTTTGACTTTCTATCGGCTGCGGCCCACAAGATGGGAGGTCCGCAGGGAGTCGGAGTTCTTGCGGCGAGAAATAAAAATAACTCGGAAAAGTATTGTGGTTTGAAGGCAATTATGTATGGAGGCGGACAGGAGCAGGAAATGCGTCCGGGAACGCTTCCGGTGGCTTTGATTGCCGGTATGGGAAAGGCGGCGGAGATAGCCTGGAAAGAGCGGAATGAGATCTGTGAGGGCTGCCTGGATAATTTTAATACATTTCGGAGGGTTCTGAAGGAGAGTAATGTTCGTTATTGGATCAACGGGGCACCGGAGTATTCTTCTGGGAGTTGCCTGAATGTAAGCTTTGAGAACTACGATTCGGAGGCACTGATGTTAGAGCTTCAGGATATGTTTGGTACTGCAATATCGAATGGATCTGCGTGTACATCAGGATCCTATAAGGCAAGTTATGTCCTTGCAGCGATGGGACTTGATAGAAAGCGGAGCGAAAGCGCAGTGAGAATCAGTTGGGGAAGAGAGAAAATTGACGAGGAGATCTTCCGCAATATTACGGAGATCGTGAAAGAATGGCAATAAAAATCTAAAAAAATTTCAATTTTTTTCCATTTTCCTGTCACAATTTCCAATTTATTACGTTTATATTAGTAGAACTTGTTAGTAGGTCCGGATTTTGAGGTGAATGCGGTCGGATCCGGTTCTGCGAATATGACGAATAGGGGGAAAAGAAATATGATTGTGTTGAAGGATTACACAATTAAGGAACAGAATGGAATTTACTATATTATCACGTCGAGTACTCCAAACTGTCCGGATTGTGGCGGAGAACTGAAGACCCGCGACAGTAAGAAACGAAAGTTGATCTCCTCAGACGGGACGGTGGATACATTCGCTCTGAGACGCTACAAGTGCAGAGGGTGTGGGCGGGTCCAGATGGAATTCCCGGATATCATGGTTCCGCATAAGCATTATTCAAGATCAGCGATCATAGACACGATAAATGGTGAGCAGAATTGTGCCGCGGAGCAGTCGACAATCTATCGTTGGAATAAGGAGAAAACACGGCTTGTGCGTATGCTGCTTCAGGAAGATGGTGCGACTCAGGAGACGAGCCGGATCGGAGGTAAGTATAGCGGCCGATTTGCGGGAAATTGAAGGGGAAAAATGAAATAAGGGAAATGAGACCAGAAAAATTGGATCGGAAAAACTAAATAGGGGAAATCAGGGGAAAATGAATAAGCGGCAGGCGGAATGCCTGCGCATGTGTGATCAGTGATTGTGATTGCCGGTCAGTCAGGAATGGCTGGCCGGCGTTTTTTCTTTTATATGGTCGACGGACAAGGTAGAAATATAGGAGCTGCGCAGATTCGGAAAGGCGTGAATATAGGAGCTGCGTGAATCCAGCGCGGCGAGAATATAGGAATAGCGCAGATCCGACAAGGCATGAATATAGGAGTTACGCAGATCAGGCAAGGTGAGAATATAAGAATAGCGTGTATCCGGAGAGGTAGTAATATAGGAATAGCGTAGATTTGAAGAGATGAAATTTCAGAAACTCTGCCGTCTGAAAAGCCCGTGAACTGTGTGTTCTACAGGCATGACCGAACGTGGAACACATATAGTCCAAACATGGACAATATACAAATAGTGTCAATGTGCGTTATATAGAAGACATCAGAGAAACTATTTGCCGGATCAGCGGATATTTTTACGGGCTGAGAGGTGTATGAGCGGATATGCACGGAGGATAAAATGGTGAGTTACGATCGCTTGTGGGAGACCATGGAGAAGAGAAAGATCAGCCAGTACAGACTGATCAAGGAGTTCGGCCTGAGCTCCGGCCAGATGAGCCGTTTGAAGAAGAATACATATGTCTCGACGCATACGCTGGAGACGCTCTGCCGGATTCTGGACTGCCGGATCGAGGATGTGATGGAGGTCTCCTTCGAGGAAGAAAATAAGTCGCCTTGACACTGGTCTTTACCGGAATGGATTTCCGATAAAGACCAGATACGTTTATGCTTCGTTTTCTTTGTGATCAAATGAGACGCGGACGATGTCTGAGACACCGCAGTTTAAGATCCGGCACAGGGCTTCCAGCGTATGTGTGGATACGTGTTCGTTTTTACGGATCCGGTGAAGCTGACCGGAGCTGAAATGATAGCTTCGGACCAGAAGATACTGGCTGATGCCTTTTGATCTCAGTGTGTTCCAGAGCGGACTGTAATCGATCATGAGAAACGCCTCCTTTCCTTATATAATGAAGCAGATGTTCTGCCTTAGTAGAGAATAAAAGATATTGATGGAAATTTGTGGAAATTCAAGGAAATGGAAAGAAAAACGGGTCTGGTATTGTGAATATTGACAGGAAATACAAATTTGACAGGAAATACAAATGAAAAAATGGAGAAAAGATCGCTGTCCGGCAAATATGGACTTGAGGCCGGAGCCGGAAGACTCCGGGAATCATGGCGGTTAATGATACAAGGGAGGAAATAGCATGGTTAAATATACAAGATTATGGGAAACAATGCAGAGAAAAGGCATCAGCCAGTATCGTCTGATCAAGACCTACGGAATCAGCAACGGTCAGTTGAACCGGTTGCGGAAAAATTTATATATTTCGACTCATACTGTGGAAACTTTATGCAGAATCCTGGACTGCCGTGTCGAGGACGTGATGGAGATCGTATTCGATGAGAGTGACGAGCCTTTATGGTCTCCGGGACTGGAAGAGGAGCGGCAGAAGCAGGAAGAGCAGGAGAGGAATAAAAAGCAGAACGGATAAGCACTTCGGGATATTGGGGCGCGGCGGTATCGGGTCACAGCAGCGGAAATAAGTTGCCAATATTCTCGTTAGAGGTTATACTGATGAAGAATGCATGAATTCGTTATAAAACATCCGCGAAAGCCGGTCATGGGCAGGTTTTGCAGATGAGGTCTGCACATTTGCTGCGATGACCGTGATAGAACGCAGGCGTGCAGGAAATAATAGAGAATATCGGAGGAACTGAAAGATGACAGGACGCAATGTTGGAAAAACATGCCGCACACATTACAGAGGTACTTTTAACGACGGTACACAGTTTGACTCTTCCTACGACCGCGGCGAGCCGTTGGAGTTCGTATGCGGTGCCGGACAGATGATTCAGGGATTTGACGCGGCAGTTGCAGATATGGAAGTCGGTGAGATCAGGGAGATTCACCTGATGCCGGAGGAAGCTTACGGAATGCCGAATCCGAATATGATCCTCACACTTGAGATCGCGAATCTCCCGGGTTCCGAGGATCTGGAAGTCGGACAGCAGGTATATCTTACAAACCAGAGCGGACAGCCGTTCCCGGTAAAGGTTACTGCGAAGGACGAGAAGATGATCACTCTTGACGCGAA
>CAKRNI010000017.1 GCA_934370915.1 uncultured Lachnospiraceae bacterium | reverse complement strand
CAACTGACAGGAAAGCAGGTATCCGCCTCACCCTGGCACGAGTAAGTGACCCGGGTTCATAGACATCGGTTTTTATCATGCAGCAGCATGCCAAACCAATGCAGTTACGAGCGGATAGTTACCTATCTGCTTTTTCTTTTCTATCGACATATGTAGAGTATGAGAGTTGGAGGTGTACGGCTATTAGCGAGTTAATGATTAACGAGCAGATCCGTGATAAGGAAGTTCGTTTAATTGGAGAAAATGGTGAGCAGCTTGGAATCATGTCTGCAAAAGACGCTTACAAAATGGCGAGAGATGCAGAACTGGATCTTGTAAAGATTGCTCCGGCAGCGAAGCCGCCGGTATGTAAGATCATTGATTATGGTAAATATAAGTATGAAATGATCCGCAGGGAGAAAGAAGCGAAAAAGAAGCAGAAGACGATCGAAGTGAAAGAAGTACGTCTTTCCCCGAACATCGATACAAACGATCTTAACACAAAGATCGGATCTGCGAGAAAGTTCATCGAAAAAGGCAACAAGGTAAAAGTTACGCTTCGTTTCCGCGGTCGTGAGATGGCTCATATGAACCAGACAAAGTATATTCTGGATGATTTCGCTGAGAAACTTTCCGATATCGCTGTTGTCGATAAGCCTTCCAAGGTAGAGGGAAGAAGCCTGGTAATGTTTTTAACTGCAAAACGATAAGGGAACAATTTTAAGGAGGAAACAACAATGCCTAAAATGAAAACAAGCAGAGCAGCTGCAAAACGTTTCAAAAAGACCGGAACTGGTCAGTTAGTGAGAAATAAAGCTTATAAGTCCCATATCTTAACTAAGAAATCCACAAAGCGTAAGAGAAATCTTAGAAAAGACATTGTTACTGATGCTACAAACAGCAAGGTAATGAAGAAGATTTTACCGTATTTATAATTTGTTTCGGAAGTAAGATTAAGGAGGAAATTAAGCAATGGCAAGAATTAAAGGTGGCTTAAACGCCAAGAAGAGACATAACAGAGTGCTCAAGTTAGCCAAAGGTTACAGAGGAGCTCGTTCCAAACAGTATAGAGTAGCAAAACAGTCCGTTATGAGAGCATTAACAAGCTCCTACGCTGGCAGAAAAGAGAGAAAGAGACAGTTCAGACAGCTCTGGATCGCTCGTATCAATGCTGCAGCAAGAATCAACGGTCTTTCCTACAGCAAGTTCATGTTCGGCTTAAAGCAGGCTGGTGTTGTTATGAACCGTAAGGTATTATCCGATATGGCAATCAACGACGCAGAGGGCTTTGCAAAGCTTGCTGAGTTAGCAAAAACAAAACTGGCTTAATAGCTGGTGAGAATAGAAAACCTTCCTGATGGAGTGATCTGTCAGGGAGGTTTTTGCTTTTTGGGGGAGAGGTTCATAGTGGTGGGAGTTACGCGCCGACGGGCCTCCGGGCGCAGACGCTTCACGGGATTCCGGGAGGGTTCCTCTAAGCTCCCAGAAAAATGCTAAGGGCGGAGGTCCGAGGACACAACTCGCAACTTTCGTTGCTCAAACAAGTGTCCTCGGACCTCCAACGCATTTTCCTGCGAGCCAAGAGGAAGCCAGCTCCCTCCACCCAGGCGCGTCCGTGCCTGGAGACCCGCCGGCGCTGTGTATTGGCTTGACGAGGAAAGGGAAAAAGAAGGTTGTGGTGGGAGAGGAGTGTTGGCGAAAGCTGGACGATGCGCGGGGCCCTTTGGGCGCCGCGGCATCGCGAGATTGTTGGGATAAACGAAAAAGGCTTAAGTCTTTCGACTTAAGCCTTCGTGCAGAAGAAGGGACTTGAACCCTCATGATATTGCTATCACACGGACCTGAACCGTGCGCGTCTGCCAATTCCGCCACTTCTGCATCTCGTCAGATGACGTATCTCATTGACAAAACATATTATAGTATAAGGTGCGGGATTTGTCAAGAGTTTTTTAAATATTGCTAAAAAAACATTTTTTTTAAAAAATTCAAAAAAGTACTTGCCAAACAGAAAGAACTATGGTATATTAATATGCGTCGGTGAGAGATACAAAATCTTGAAACACCCGATACGCGGAAGTGTCGGAACTGGCAGACGAGCAAGACTAAGGATCTTGTGGTGGTTACATCGTGTGGGTTCAAGTCCCATCTTCCGCACGAAAGACTCAAGTCGTGAGACTTGAGTCTTTTTGCGTTGTAAGAAAAAAGATACTTTCTTTTCCGAACGGAACATAAGAAAAGATCGCAGATGTGCTGGAGGAAGATCCGGAAACATTACGCCCGATCTATGAGGCGGTTGTTTCAGCAGCGCCTGATTATGATGTAGATATGATTTATCACCAGGCAAAGAAATGAACAATGTTAGTTCTTGTTTGCATTCCGCAACCGGCAGTGCTAAACTTATGACAAAAGAGAAAGTGACCAATCATTAAATGGGGGTACAGATATGTTTTACATAGAAAATCTCGACACACCGCTGTCAGACAGAGAGTGGAAGGGTACGTTGGATAAATGGGTCAGGCTGATACAGCCGGGGGAGAAGATCCTGATCCTGCCGCCGGATATCACGAGGTGTTATTCTTGCGCGGGAAAGATTGCCGCGTACCTGTATGAAAAACTGTCCGGGATATGTGAGATCCGAATCATGCCGGCGGTGGGGACGCACAGACAGATGACAGGAAAAGAGAAGGAAGAATTCTTTGGACAGATACCGGAAACACGTTTTCTGTGTCATGACTGGAGAAACGACACGGAGGCTGTCTGCACCGTACCGGAAGATAAAGTCTCTGAGATCACCGATGGAAAGTATAAGAGGGCGATCACAGCGGAGCTGAACCGCCATCTTCTTTCGGGTGAGTTTGACCGGATCGTGTCCGTCGGTCAGGTGGTACCTCATGAAGTGGTCGGAATGGCAAATTATACAAAGAACCTTCTTGTGGGCGTCGGAGGCAGGGACATGATCAACCAGTCCCATATGATCAGCGCCATCTGCGGGATCGAGACGATCATGGGACGGGAAAACACACCGGTGAGACGGCTTTTTGATTATGTGCAGAAAAATTATCTGGACCGTCTTGGAATCACCTTTATGCTGACGGTAACCTGCGAAAAAAATCAGGACTCGGATCTTTACGGGCTCTATATCGGCGAGGAGCGGGAGACCTTCTCGGCTGCATGCAGGCTTGCGGAGAAGAAAAATATCACCTGGCTTCCGAAGCGGGCGAAAAAGGTTGTCGCGTGGCTGGATCCTGCAGAATTTGGCAGCACCTGGGTCGGAAACAAGGCGGTCTACCGGACAAGAATGGCGATCGCGGACGGCGGCGAACTTCTGATCCTGGCACCTGGAATAAAATCCTTTGGTGAGAACGAAGAGGTGGATGCCTGTATCAGAAAATATGGTTACAGCGGCACGAAAAAGATCCAGAGCGCCTATGAAAACGGAGAGTTCAAAGGAATTGAGATGGCTGCAGCCCACCTGATCCATGGCTCTTCGAACGGGCGATTTAAGATCACCTATGCGACAGACCCGGAGCTTATGCCGGAGGAGACCATGAGATCCGTGGGCTACGAATGGACCGATATAGGGCCGATGATGGAAAAATATCAGCCGAGAGGGAAGGAGACTGGCTGGTATGAGGATCAGGGAGAAGAATATTACTTCATCAAAGCCCCGGCGGTGGGGCTTTGGAGAGTCTTTGGGGAAGAATAAAAACACTGTAAACAGGATCTCTCTGTGATTATTAAGGGCGATGAGCTTATGAATTGGGCTTGTCGCTTTTTTGCTTTGACAACAAAAATGATCTGGGGGAAGTTTTTATAGAAATGTAAAGAAAAATCAATAGGTCTGTCATGAAAATTGTGATAAGATATTAGAACAGAAGGGCATCCGAAACGTAATACGGAGATATGCGCCTGAAAGAATCGAAATAGCGGAAAGACATCATACATGACAACAGAAGAGAGGTTTTACATATGCCGGAATTAAGCAGAAGAGTACAGACATTTACAGACTCCGTCATCCGCAGAATGACAAGGATCAACAATATGACACCGGGAAGCATCAACTTAAGCCAGGGATTCCCGGATTTTGATCCGCCGAAGGAGATCCTGGACGCGTTAAAGGAAGCGGCAGAACATGGTCCGCACCAGTATTCCATCACCTTCGGGGCGAAAAATTTCCGGGACGCTCTGGCAGAAATGTATACAAAGAAATTTGCCCGTGAGATCGACCCGGAAAAGGAGATCGTTGTGACCTGCGGAGGGACGGAAGCGATGATGGCTGCGATGATGACCGTGTGCAATCCGGGAGACAAGGTTGCTGTGTTCAGCCCATTCTATGAAAACTATGGGGCAGACGCGATCCTCTCCGGGGCAGATCCGGTCTATGTGCCGCTTGTGCCGCCGGATTTCCATTATGACAGCGAAGCTCTGGAACGGGCGTTTCAGACCGGTGTGAAGGCGCTGATCCTCTGCAATCCGTCGAATCCCTGCGGAAAAGTATTTACGATGGAAGAGATGGAGGAGATCGCAGAGCTTGCGAAGAAGTATGACGCTTTTGTGATCACGGACGAGGTGTACGAGTACATTATCTACGGTGAGAACCGCCACATCTCAATGGCGGCGCTGCCGGGAATGTACGAGCGGACGATCACCTGCAGTTCTCTCTCGAAGACGTACTCCATGACGGGGTGGAGGCTCGGATACCTGATTGGGCCGGAATCTGTGATCGAGGCGGCGAAGAAGGTTCATGATTTCCTCACGGTAGGCGCTGCGGCACCGCTTCAGGAGGCGGCAGTCACGGGCTTGAAGTTCGGACCGGAATACTATAAATGGTTAAAGAACCTTTATACAGAAAAGAGAGATTATCTCTGCGGCAGGCTGGAAAAGATGGGACTTCCCCACACGACGCCCCAGGGCAGCTATTTTGTTCTTGTGGATATTTCGGGATTCCTTGAAAAGCCGGAGTTTTCCGGCTGGACAGACATGGAATTCTGTGAATGGATGATAAAGAATTACGGCGTGGCGGCTGTGCCCGGCTCCAGCTTCTTTAAAGAGCCGGTGAACAACTATATCCGCCTGCATTTTTCCAGAGGGAAAGAGACGCTTACGGCGGCTGCTGACCGTCTGGAAAAGATGGCAAAGGATTACGGGTTCTGCTGATCGTCTTTTTTGTTTCTGTTTCGGATGTATTTTAAGATCAGTGCGTAGCCGTAGAGCATCACCGGGATGACGATGACACAGAACAGGAGCGCCATGATGACGTTCTCCGGGCCGCCGGTGAAGGTCAGGACGATGAGGGCGAGGAAGACCGCCGCGATGATGAGAATTCCGGCCCAGGCGAAAAATCGTTTCATATATTTAAGTTCCTTTCATGTACATGTTTTGTTTCCTGTTTAGTATAAGGTATTTTGAGGCCGGATTCAAGGTAATGAAGCAGAAAGAATGTATTTCTGCTCCTGACAGGAATTTTTGCGTTCACCATATCGTAAGTAAATTGGCAGCTTAAGGTTTTGACAACGCAGAGTGTTTCAAAACCCACAGATTGGTTTACTGCGTAGTCGGATTGGGCAGAAAATGAGAAGAGACAGTTTTTCATATAGATGGAGAGGAGGTGCGCTAATGATCACAAAACGAAAGTATATCCTGATCGGTGCCGCCAGCGTCCTGCTTGCCATGCAGACCATGACATCTTTCGCCGCAGACGGAACATGGACGCTCACGGATGCCGGATATACCTTTGCGTATTCAGACGGGCGCAAAGCCCGCGGTACCTGGGAGGACATCGACGGCGAGTGGTATCATTTCGACAGAAACGGGATCATGGAGACCGGGTGGAAGACCGTCGGAAATATCCGGTATCATTTCAATCAGGACGGCTCCCTCTCCGAGGGCTGGCAGTATGATGGTCCCGGTGGCGGAAACTGGTACTATTATGACTCTGCGGGAAACGCAAAGATCCAGTGGTTTGAGGATAAGGGAAAATGGTACTGGTTTGACGCAGACGGAAAGATGAATCAGGAATCGGTCCGCACCATAAAGGGAAAGACATACGCGTTCCGGCCGGATGGAAGCATGCGGGTGAACGAATACGCGGGATTTTCCTATACCGACTATGACGGACAGCCGGACCCGGCGGGAGATATTCTGGCGGTGAATGCGGATGGAACGGCGAAAACCGTGAGCGACGCGGAAAAAAATGAGATTGCCGGTTATATCAATGCGTTTCCGGAAGGCTGGAGAAAAAAATTTCAGGATGACGGTTGGCGGTTTGTGTACTGCCCGTCGGGCGGGGCTTACAGGATATTTAAAGATAAGAGGGGGAACGTGATCTATTCCTGCAGCTATTCTCTGGATGATAAGAAAAAAGAACTTCGGTTTTCGAAGATGGATGCCGTGAAGGACGGATTCGGGGCGTATGTCTACGAAAATTCCGGGGATGAGATGAAGAAAGACCAGTTCCCGAAGGCGGCGAGGTACCGGTTTGCGGAGATCGCGGAAGCTGCGGGACTGCCAGCGTCTGCGAAAAGAGAGTATGATGTGACCTTCGGCGCGCTGTTTCGTTTGTATCAGGATCAGGACGCGTGGGCGAAGCTGAAAGAAAAGGCATCCGATATCACTTGGACTATCGAGCGGATCGCGGCAAATCGGTCGGCAGAAGGAAGATTGGATCTGGAGTAAAAAGAACATATGTACGAACAAACGTGGAAATACACTTGACGAACCTCACACAATCTGTTACTATACAAATATAACAAATGGAATACAATGATGCCGGAACCGCAAAATGATTCCGGCATCAAAAATATTAAGAAAAAAGACGGTGATCAAATGGTACTGAAGATCGATTTTGACAGTGAGGAAGCGCTCTATACCCAGCTTTGCAACCAGATCATCTGCGGCATCGCGATGGATATGCTTCATGACGGGGATAGTCTCCCGTCGGTCAGACAGCTCGCGGATGAGATCGGAATTAACATGCATACAGTCAACAAAGCATATGCTGTATTGAGACAGGAAGGATTTCTGCGTCTGGACCGCAGGCGCGGGGCAGTGATCGCGCTGGATATGGATAAACTGCGGACGATGGAGGAGATGAAGAATGACCTTGCGCTGATCGTCGCGCGGGGGATCTGTAAAAATGTCGGCAGGGACGAGATCCACAGCCTTGTGGACCAGATCTATGATGAGTTCGGCGGACAGGCATAAAGGAGGGACAGCCATGCTTTGTGAACATTGCAGAAAACGGGAAGCAACCGTAAAATATGTAGAAGTGATCAACGGCGTGAAGACAGAGCACAACCTCTGCACCCAATGTGCCGCTCACGCGGATCTTGGACAATTCTCCGCGCTTTTTGAGGGGGAATTTCCGTTTGGAAAACTTCTTTCCGGACTTCTGGGGACTCAGGAAACCGAGGAAGAAGATGAAAAATATGCCGGTGTCGTGTGTCCGACCTGCAAAACGACTTATGAGGAATTTGTAAAGGACAGCCGCTTCGGATGCCCGGACTGCTACAGTGTTTTTGATCCACTGATCAGTGACAATATCCGCCATCTTCAGGGAAGTGAAAAGCACGTCGGAAAGCGCCCGGCCGGTTTTCGTTCTGCGGCAGCTGATATGAGCGGGGCTGCAGCGTCCGGTGATGATCCGGCGGATATTCCGGAGCTCTCGAAGGAGGAAAAGATCCGTCTGATGGAGACGAGATTAAAAGACGCGGTGCGCCGGGAAGAGTATGAGGAGGCAGCAAAGCTCCGTGATGAGATCCGGGCATTAAAAGAGGAGAAACAGAATGGATAAATGGTATGAGGTGTCTGGAAAAGCAGGCACAAATGTGATCTACAGCCGGATCCGTCTGGTTCGAAATCTGAAAGAATATCCGTTTCCCGGCCGCCTCACAAGGGAACAGAGTGCGGAGCTTTCGGATAAACTTCTCGGCGGACTCACCGGCATCGCGTCCCTGAACCGGATGCAGTACAGATTTACGCATCTGGAGCGGATGGGTGATCTGGAAAAAACAGCGCTTCTGGAGCGGCGGGCGGTCAACCGCAGCGTGATGAAGAAGAAAGATCCGACGGGAATGATCCTGTCAGAGGATGAATCTATGGCGATCCTTCTAAACGGGGATGATCATGTGAGAATCCAGACGCTGCAGACGGGTCTGGCTCTGGAAGCTTTATATGAGAGGGCGGATAAGATCGACGACTATATCAGCGGGCGGTTCGATTACGCGTTCGATGAAAAGTACGGCTACCTGACTTCCTTTCTCACAAATGTGGGCACGGGACTTCGGGCGGCGGTGGTTCTGCACTTGCCGATGCTGTCCGGGAACAAAAATTTTAACAGCCTTGTGGCGGATATGGGCCGGTTTGGGACTCAGGTCCGGGGCGTATACGGTGAGGGAGCGGAAAACTTCGGTTCCCTGTACCAGATCTCAAATCAGAAGACTCTGGGACAGACAGAGCGGGAGATCATCGACATCGTGAAAAAGGCAGCTCTGGAACTGGATGTTCAGGAGCGCCGGATGCGAAGAGAATACAGCCAGAGAAAGCCGGTTCAGGCGGCTGATGAATGCTATAAATCTTACGGCGTCTTAAAATATGCGAGACGTCTTACGAGAAAAGACGGAATGGAGTTTCTGTCCCAGATCATGACGGGAATCACGGATGGGATCCTGAAGGTGAAGGAACCGTGTTCCGTCTATGGTCTGATGCTGGGAATCCAACCGGCGAATCTTTTGAGTCTTGCGGATCATCCGCTTGATAAGGATGAACTGGACGCGGCCCGGGCGGAGTTTTTGAGAAGACGTCTCCCGGAGATCATTGAGATGGAAAATTGAGTTCAGGAGGAAATAAGAACAGATGGCACAATATACAGAAAAAGCCCAGGAGGCACTTGCTCTTGCCGGTGAAGCGGCGGAGGATATGGGTTCCCCTGTGATCGGAACCGAGCACATTCTGGTCGGGCTCATTGATGAGGGAAGCGGTACAGCGGCCATGGTCCTCGAGGCGAATGAGGTAAAGCTCGACAGACTGATGGCCCTGGTGGAACAGCTTGTCTCTTCCCATCAGAATACAGCGATCAAAGAGCGGGACGGCTATACCCCCAGCGCGAGACATGTGCTGGAAAACAGTTACAGAGAGGCTGTCCGGTTCCATGCGCCGCTGATCGGCACGGAACATATTCTGATGGCATTGTTGAAGGAATCGGACTGTGTGGCGGTCCGCCTGTTAAATACGTTGAATATCAACATCCAGAAGGTCTACATTGACCTGTTGTCTGCGATGGGTGAGGATGGAAATGCCGGGAAAGAAGATCTGGCTCAGGGACGTCAGACACGGGGCGCACAGAGTGCCACACCGACCCTGGACGCTTACAGCCGTGATCTCACAGTCCTCGCGAAAGAGGGAAAACTGGATCCGGTCATCGGCAGGGAAAAAGAGATCCGCCGCGTGATCCAGATCCTGAGCAGAAGAACAAAAAATAACCCGTGTCTGATCGGAGAACCGGGTGTCGGAAAAACAGCTGTGATCGAAGGCCTCGCACAGCTTATCGCCTCCGGTGACGTTCCGGATACGATCCGCGGGAAACGCGTGGTGGTTCTGGATCTCTCCGGCATGGTGGCGGGATCCAAGTACCGCGGTGAGTTCGAGGAGCGCATCAAAAACGTCATCAGCGAGGTGACAGAGGCAGAAAATGTCCTGCTGTTTATCGATGAGATCCATACGATCATCGGCGCAGGCGGAGCAGAAGGGGCGCTGGATGCGTCCAACATCTTAAAACCGTCGCTGGCCCGCGGTGAGATCCAGCTCATCGGCGCTACGACGATCGATGAGTACCGGAGATACATTGAAAAAGACGCAGCCTTAGAGCGCAGGTTCCAGCCGGTGACTGTGGAGGAGCCGACGGAGGACGAGGCGTTTTGGATCTTAAAAGGCTTGCGTCCGAAATATGAGGAGCATCATCACGTGAAGATCACGGACGAGGCCTTAAAGGCGGCAGTGCGCCTTTCTGCCCGCTATATCAATGACCGGTTCCTGCCGGACAAGGCCATTGATGTCGTGGATGAGGCTGCTTCCAAGACGAGACTCACAGTCTATGTGGAGCCTAAGGGAATCAAGGCTCTTGAGGAAGAGATCAAAAAACTCGAGAAAGAAAAAGAGGATGCGATCCGCGACGAGGCATATGAGCTCGCCGGAGAGATCAAAAAGAAGCAGACATCAAAGCGCGAGAAGATCCGCAAACTGAAGGAAAAATGGGAGAGCGAGAAGGAGAGCAGAGAGCTGACAGTGGATGAGAACGATATTGCGGACGTGATCTCCGGCTGGACAAAGATCCCGGTGAGCAAGCTGGCGGAGGGCGAGACAGAACGCCTGTTAAAACTGGAATCCATTCTTCATGAGCGCGTGGTTGGACAGGATGAGGCTGTGGTCGCCGTCGCAAAGGCGATCCGCCGCGGAAGAGTCGGCCTGAAAGATCCAAAGCGTCCCATCGGTTCTTTCCTGTTTCTGGGACCGACCGGTGTCGGAAAGACGGAACTCTGCAAAGCCCTTGCGGAAGCCATGTTCGGCACGGAGAATGCCCTGATCCGTGTAGATATGTCCGAGTACATGGAGAAGCACAGCGTCTCCAAGATGATCGGTTCCCCGCCTGGATATGTGGGATATGAGGGCGGCGGACAGCTGAGCGAAAAGGTCCGCAGAAATCCGTATTCTGTGATTCTTTTTGATGAGGTGGAGAAAGCCCATCCGGATGTGTTCAATATTCTTTTACAGGTGCTGGATGACGGCCATATCACGGATTCCCAGGGTCATAAGATCGACTTCAAGAATACCGTTATCATTATGACCTCCAACGCCGGGGCTGAGAATATCATCGCGCCGAAGCAACTCGGTTTCATGTCTCAGGATGATGAGAAAGTCCGCTACCAGAGAATGAAGACCGGCGTTATGGACGAGGTGAAACGGATGTTCAAGCCGGAGTTCCTGAACCGTATCGACGATACGATCGTATTCCATCCGTTGACGAAGGATCATATGAAGGAGATCGTGACGATCCTCCTGAATGTCCTTGCAAAGCGGACAAAGAACCAGATGTCCATCCGCTTAAACGCAGGGGATGACGTGAAGGAATATCTCGTGGAAAAGGGATACGATGAGAAATACGGCGCGAGACCGTTGAAGCGCACGATCCAGAACCTGATTGAGGATAAGCTGGCAGAACTCGTTCTGGAAGGAAAAGTGCGGGAAGGTGATTCCGTAAAGATCACCTGTAAGGATGGGGAACTGAAATTTTCGGCAAGACATCCACAAACTGCTGGAAAAACTTCCGCCAGTGTGGTAAAATCATAGGCACGACGTAACGGTTAGAAGGGACGTCTGCCTGTGACCGTTACCTATTACAACAGCAATAGGGAAAATCAAATCCTTGTTGAAACACACAAAAGGAGAGTAAGCATTATGTCAGTAATCAACGAACTGATCCGCACAGAGGCAAACGGAACTTTAAGCTTCGGAAACTACAGCCTCGCAGCAAAATCCAAGGTAGAAGACTTCGAGCACGAAGGTGATCTTTATAAAGTTAAGACATTTAAGGAAATCACAAAGTTAGAGAGAAACGGAATGTTTGTTTATGAGTCCGTTCCGGGAACTGCAGTGAAAGACTTCGCAGTTACCGATACAACGGTTACCTTCAAGGTTGAGGGATTTGAGGATGCCCAGATCACGGTGCAGCTGGAGGATGACTGTGAGTACGAGATCTACGAGGACGGCGTTGGTGTCGGCGGAATGAAGACCAATATGAGCGGCAAGCTCAGCCTTTCTGTTGAACTCAATGAAGGCAGAGAAGTAGAAGTTAAGATCGTTCGCAAGTAGTTATGAAAATTGGAAATTACTGTTGGGACAGGACGTGTACGGCAGTATTTTAGGCGCTCCGGGGGAATGAACTTCGGAGCGCTTCCAGTTTGACTGGAATTTTTGGCAGGACAAAAAGCACGGTGTGCGGAATACGGGGAGAAAATCGTGGCAAAAGCAAGAAATACAGCTTTTTTCTGTAAAGAGTGCGGTTATGAGTCCGCAAAATGGCTCGGACAGTGTCCGGTGTGTAAGGAGTGGAACACATTTGTAGAGGAACCGGCAGCTCAGGCGAAGAAGGCACCGGCGGGGCAGGTCTCTGCGGCGGGTGCCGGAAAAACAGCCGTCCCGGTTCATATCTCGGAGATCTCTCTCGATGAGCAGGACAGGACACCTACTGGTTTTGGGGAGCTTGACCGGGTCCTTGGAAGTGGGATCGTGAAGGGAAGTCTTGTGCTGGTGGGCGGTGATCCGGGAATCGGAAAATCGACGCTTCTTTTGCAGGTATGCAGAAACCTCGCAGCGGCAGGAAAACGGGTTCTCTATATTTCCGGAGAGGAATCGTTAAAGCAGATCAAAATGCGCGCAAACCGGATCGGAGAGATATCCGGGGATCTCTTGTTCCTGTGCGAGACGAATCTCGATACGATCCACGGCGCTATCGAGCGCACAAAGCCGGATATTGTGATCATCGACTCGATCCAGACGATGTTCCGGGAAGATATTTCTTCCGCACCGGGAAGCGTGAGTCAGGTCAGGGAGTCCACAAATCTCCTGATGCAGATCGCAAAGGGATACGGAGTCACGATCTTTATCGTTGGACACGTGACGAAAGAGGGCGTGGTCGCAGGTCCCCGTGTGCTGGAACATATGGTGGACACGGTTCTGTATTTTGAAGGAGACAGAAACGATACATACCGGGTCCTCCGGGCGGTAAAGAACCGTTTTGGCTCAACAAATGAGATCGGTGTGTTTGAGATGGAAGAGAAGGGACTTTCTGAGGTGTTAAATCCGTCGGAGATGTTGATTTCCGGGCGTCCGAAGGAGGCATCGGGAGCGGTTGTCGCCTGCTCCCTGGAGGGAACAAGACCGATCCTTCTGGAGGTTCAGGCGCTCGTGACCGCGACAAATTTCGGTATGGCGAGACGGACGGCAAACGGAGTGGATTATAACCGGATCAATATTTTGCTCGCGATCCTTGAAAAGCGCTGCGGCTATGCCATGAGCCGGTACGATGCCTATGTCAATATCGCAGGCGGGATGAAGATGAATGAACCGGCGCTGGATCTTGCGGTGGTGATGGCACTCGTATCGAGCTTCAAAAACCGGGAAGTGGATCCGGGAATGCTGATTTTCGGTGAGGTGGGACTCTCCGGTGAGGTCCGGGGTGTTTCTCAGGCCGCCCAGCGTGTGGCCGAAGCCATCAAAATGGGATTTACGAGCTGCCTGCTGCCGAAATCGAATCTGGACAAACTGAAGGGAGAGAAGAGGATCCGGCTGATCGGGGTGGAGAATGTGAGAGAGGCGATACAGCTGATCTGACGCCCGGCTGGCCGGTGCGATTTTCTTGTTTCCATTTGCCATGAAAACAAGAAGCATATGTCATTTAGAATGGAGAAACAGCCGCTTGCGAGCAAGCTTGCTGCATCTGTTTTTCCATCCTAAATGCCGCATACTCAAACTGGTGAAAGAAATTTTCAAATTAGTGTTGACAATTAAAACATTTCATGATACTATAATGGAGCATTAAGTGATGCGCAACAAAATATAGGGGAATAGTTCAATGGTAGAGCAGCGGTCTCCAAAACCGTAGATGGGGGTTCGAGCCCCTCTTCCCCTGCTTCTTACGTACCGGAAAATTTCGATTTTCCGGTTATTTTTTTATACTGTTAAAAGGGGCAGATCAGTTTGGAGAGATTATCTGAAAGGTTGATGAAGAAACGTCCGCGCATTCAGGGGGCTGCCTGGCGGCGGCTGGACAACACGGCGAAGCTCTTCGCGGCGGTGTCCGGGGAGGATTTGAGCAGTGTGTTCCGGATCGCGGCGGTCCTGAAAGAGCCGGTGGAGCCGGAGCTTTTGCACAGGGCGCTTCTTTTTACGCTTCCGGAATTTGAAAACTTTCGAGTAAAACTCAGAAAAGGCTTTTTCTGGTACTATTTTGAGACGAATAACCGGAATCCGGTGGTGGAGGAGGAGCAGAGTGCGCCCTGCCGGTTTATTGATCCCCATCGCGGTGAGCGGTTTCCGTTTCGTGTGAGTTACTATGGCTGCCGCATCAACTTCGAGGTGTTCCATGGTCTGACGGACGGCCTGGGAGCAGTGGGCTTTGTCTCGCGGCTGACAGAACATTATCTGGAATTAAAGAACGGACTTCCGACGGAGGTCAAAGAGCGGGAGTTCTCCCCGATGAGGGCGGACGATTATCTCCGCTATTATAGAAAGCTGCCCCACAGGCACTACGAGAGCCGCCTTGCGATCCAGGTGAGCGGGGAATTTCTCCCCTTTGACCAGATGGCGGTGCTACACGGGACGGTCCGGATTGATGAACTCAAAAACCGCAGCAGGACAGCGGGAGCCAGCATCACAAAATATCTGGCGGCGGCGCTTTTATGGTCCATTATCTGGACGGAGACAGATGGGAATGAGATGAAACGTCCGGCAGCGCTCAACCTTCCGGTGAATCTCAGAAGCTTTTTTGAATCGGAAACTCTGGCAAACTTTTTTGCAGTCATCAATATTTCCTGGCAGGAAAAACGCGTGCCGGAGACATTTGAAGAGGTTTTAGCCGCGGTGAGCCGCCAGATGGACGAGCAGATCGTGAAAGAGCGGCTGGAGGAGACGATCTCCTACAATGTGTCGAATGAGAAGAAATGGTATGTTCGGGCGATCCCGCTGTTTATAAAGCATCTTGCAATGCAGATGATCTTCCTGCACAGCTCCCGTGCCCACACGATGACCTTTTCAAACATCGGTCAGATGCAGGTGCAGGAAGGACTGCGGGATCAGATCGAGACCTTCCAGCTGGTCGTAGGTGCGTCGCCAAAGCAGCGGATGAAGTGCGGTGCAGTGGCGTATGACGGAAAGCTGTGTCTTTCCTTCTCAAGCGCCATGGCAGAAAATCGTCTGCCGGAGTATTTCTTCCGCTTTCTGGAAGAACAGGGAATTCCGGTGGAGCTTGAGAGCAACGGAATCGCCGACCGGGAACATGACAAAGGCCGCTATCCGGCGACGGGCGGGGATAAGAAGAAAATAAAGAAAGCAGTCAGTTTTTTCTACCTGTCATTGGCAGTCATATCCGTTTTAGCGGGAGTCGTAAATCTTGCCACTTACCGGCAGATCCCGTTTAAGTGGGCTTTCCTCACCTGGGGCGCGGCGGCTTATGTGGCGATGACTCTGCGATTTTCCGTTCTGCGTCACGCCAGCATGTCCGGAATCCTGGTGCGGCAGTGTCTGGGGATTCAGGCGATCCTGCTTTTGATCGATACGATGACGGGGCTGCATGGCTGGTCCGTGGATTACGCGATCCCCTGCGTGGTATTGTTTGAGGTGGCGGCAATCCTGCTTATGATGCTTGTAAACCGCATGAACTGGCAATGCTATTTTATGTACCAGATCGCGATCACGTTTTTGAGCTTTGTTCCGTTAGTATTCTTAAAGATCGGATGGACGAAGCACCCGATGCTTACGGTGCTATCGGTGGCAGTATCGGTGTGGGCTCTGGTGCTTACGGTGCTTTTGGGGGATCGAAGTGTGAAAAGGGAACTGCGTCGGCGGTTCCATGTTTAAATAGAGCGAAAAAAGAATGGTTTCAAAAACATACAGAATAAAGAAGGAGATGAAATATGAGCCGGAAAGAAGTCAGCATGATCGGGAATCTGACCCGGGACATGATGAGAGATGTCATGGAGACATCATTAAAGAAGCCGATCCAGACGGGAGAATTCCGGAAAAATCCGGTGGAACCGGCCTGGCGATGCCTGAATGACTATATATATGAACTGATTCCAACAGAAAAATTTGTGATGGAATACTTAAAACCGAAGCAGGCAGTCACCGGTCGGGTGATCCTGCAGCTCCACGGCGGCGGCTATATCGGTCCGATGAAAAATATTTACCGCCGGTTTGCAGTGAAATACTCGGATCTGGGTCTCGGTGCAGATGTCCTTACCCCGGATTACCGTGTTGCACCGGAGCATCCGTTTCCGGCAGCTTTAGAGGACGCTGTGTATGCCTACAAATGGCTTTTAAATGAAAAGAAATACGATCCGTCCAGGATCGTTGTGGCGGGAGATTCCGCAGGAGGCGGACTTGCCCTGGCGCTCTGTCTCTACGCGAAGGACCACGCCCTTCCGCTCCCGGCGGGCATCATCACCATGTCCCCGTGGACAGATGTGAGCCTTGGCGGCGCGTCCTACGAGGAGAATTACACCATCGATCCCCTGTTCGGAAATTCGAAGGAAAATATGCTCTACCAGTGCAGCTATATCGGGGATGCGGACAAGAAAGACCCGTATCTCTCCCCACTTTTTGGAAATTTCGAGGGATTTCCGCCGATGCTGATGCAGGTGGGGGCCTACGAGGTTCTGCTGGATGATACGAGAGCCGCCGCGAAGAAGGCGAGGGAAGAGGGCGTAAAGGTCCGCTGTTCCGTCTATGACGGCATGTTCCACGTCTTCCAGATGGGACTCGACCTGATTCCAGAGAGCCGCGAGGCGTGGGAAGAGGTCGGAGAGTATCTGCGGATCGTCTACCATATCCACCGCGATCAGGAGGGGAAGGTCGTAAAGAAGGTGAAGACGAGACGGAAGGATACGGAAGAGCGGGCGAAGATGAATCTGCTGGCGTTCTTAAAACGGGAATTAAAAAGTAAATAATCGTGAACGAAATGCCGAAGTGGTGTGAAGACGATAGTCTGGCATACTGTTTCGGCATTTTTAATGAAATTTATTCATTGTTGAGAAAAAAATGTGAACAAAGATGACGCAGTGTGGTTGTAAGTTATGATTCCGCATGGTAGAATGGTGATATGCAGACAAAGGGAGCAAAACCTTGCGAAGATTGATCTGTAAATACCAGATCAGGACAACGCGTGAATGGATGCACGGGGAAAGAGGTGAAAGAGGCAGCGGGAGCACTGCATTCATGGTGTAGCTGATGGAAAAGGGAGAAAAAGGCATGAGATTTAAAAACAAATGGCTGAACCGCGTGACGGCTACCGTTCTCACAATCGGAATGGCACTGACACCGGCAGTGATGAATTCAGGTGTAACATACGCGGATGTAAAGGATATTGAGAGTCCGATTCCGGTGACGCAGTCAACTGTAGCATCAAATTTTCTAAGTGAGACAATTACACTTGGAGATGGGGAGTATGACTTGTCAGCTGCGATAGGCGCGGAAAAATTTAATTTAACAGTAGGAGAAAAAACAAATTTATCAGTACAAATTGATATTTTCCAAAAAGAGGGCGTAAATCTTGCGACTGCTACTAATGCAGCTAAAACTGCATCTAATAGTTTAAAAGTTAAAGCAGAAAATGAAGATGTTATTGCAATTTCAGATGATTATCATCCAGAGATTACTAATCAACAGACCCAGCATACGATAGAAATTCAGGCCCTTAAACCAGGCTCTTCAGTTATAACGGCAGAGTTTACAGTTGGAACAGAAACATATTCGATCCAGACAACGATTCTGTCAGAAGAGGAGAAGAATATTTATACCTCTTCTGCCGGATCACAGGTTACGATACCCGAAGGAACAACATATGATTTAAATGTTGAAATCACGGCATCTATTCCAAGTGAGGATACGGAAAGGGAAATTGCCAATGCGGCATATAAGTGGAGTTCTTCAAATGAAGAAGCAGTGACTGTCAAAGGTGATGGAAAGACGGCTGTGGTTACAGGAGTCGGTGAAGGAAATGCATTTATATATGCGGATATTACCGTTGGAGAACAGTCTCTTACTACACAATTCTTCGTTCATGTAAATAAAAGACTTAAAGACAGATATAAATTCGATATAATATCAGGCTCAGTAGATATCGAATACAAGGGAAAAAAGAAGATTATAACATATATTGATGCGGATCCTTACAATGAAGAATCTATTGAAGCAATCGAAAATGCGAAATATACATGGAAATCAGAAGATGAGAGTATTGCAACAGTAACATCAGACGGAGAAGTAGAAGCCGTAGGCATTGGTGAAACTACAATAAAAGTGACTTGTAATGTTGGTAAAGAAGTTCATGAAGCAAGTATTGGTGTTCGTGTTAAAGCACTTGAACTTCAATTAGACTCTAAGGATTTCTTGATTCAGACAGGTAAGACAAAGCAGGTTGCATTAAAAACTGTACTTGATAAAGGAGAAACTGCAACCTGGAAATCAAACGATGAAAAAGTAGCAACAGTAAAAGACGGATTGATTACTGCAGTTGCTTCAGGAAAAACATACATTTATGTTTCTGTGAATAATAAATATCAGAATAGTTACATTGAAGTTACGGTATTAGATGGTAATAAAAATGTGACAACAAGCTATAATGATGTTGATTTCGAAGAAGCAGATGCTGATGAGATAATTGAGTTAAACAGTTCTAAACTGAAAGATGTATCTGAGGATGAAATTAGAGAAGCATATGACCAAGCAATATATGATATGGAAGCAAACTGGAAAGCATATGAAAAAACAGAAGAGCTTGCAAATGCATTGAAAAACACATCGGATTCTCTTATTTCTGCCAATATATACACTGAGTTTAAACAGATTGAATTTAAGTCTGTGATAAAAGATGGAATTCGGAAGTTAGAGCCGGAAAAAATTGTATTTAGCTCTGAGATTTGGGCAGATATTTATGATCTTAATGGTAATCTTGTAGAAAATCGTAAAATTACAAATTCAGAGTTAAATGGAAAAACGATTACGGTTGTATTTCCAATTCCGTTATCAGTTACAGAAAAATATATTCAGATAGTACATAAAAGCGAAGACGGAAAATCTGAAAAGATCTATAATCTTGAGATCAAGCATCGTACAGTAGATGATGAAGGAGATGAGATTCCGGAAGAAGCTTATGTAGAGGTCCCGGTAACTCACTTCAGCATTTTTGAATTAACATTCACAGATGAGAAAGTATCTACAGGCAACAGCAACTCCAGTTCCTCCAGCAGCTCCAGTTCCTCCAGCTCCGGCGGCAGCAGCAGGAGCTACACCTACCGCGGAACAAAGAAGGCAGCTCAGTGGGCACAGGATTCCAGGGGATGGAGATTCCAGAACGCGGATGAGACATATGTGACAAACCGCTGGATCGAGCTTTCCTGGAACGAGAAGAGCGCCTGGTACCGTTTCAATGAGCAGGGTTACATGGTAACTGGATGGTTCAAAGACGGCGACGGCAACTGGTACTTTATGAATGATCGTGCAGACGGAACACAGGGTGCGATGGTAACCGGATGGCGTCAGATCGCAGGCAAGTGGTATTACTTCCGCGTGACAGCAGGTGGTCCGGTGGGATCCCTTGTCATGAATGCTACAACACCGGACGGCTACAAAGTAGATGGGAACGGTGCATGGATCCAGTAATTGGACTGTAAATACAGTTTCTGCGGGTGAATGCAGATAATGATAATTGAAGATTTATCCAGAAACAGGGTGGGATTCTTATGAATCCTGCCCTTGCCTTTTCTACCCATTCCAAGTATAATAAATCGTGGAGGTTTTATAACAAAAACTGATAAATCAAATTGGAGGGAAACAAATGAGTCTCGAAAAATTTTTCCATCTCAAGGAAAACAACACAACTGTTAAGACCGAGATCATGGCCGGTGTGACATCGTTTATGACGATGGCGTACATTCTGGCGGTAAACCCGAACATTCTGGCGGCAGCCGGAATGGACCACGGAGCGGTCTTCACAGCGACAGCGGTGGCATCTTTTATCGGAACACTCTGTATGGCTTTGTTCGCGAACTACCCGTTCGCTCTGGCACCCGGAATGGGTCTGAACGCGTACTTTGCATACACGGTCGTTCTCGGTATGGGCTATTCATGGGAAGTTGCCCTTGCGGCAGTTCTCGCGGAAGGCATCATCTTTATCATCCTGTCCTGCTTCAACATCAGAGAGGCGATCTTCAACGCGATCCCGTTTAACTTAAAGAAAGCGGTCAGTGTTGGAATCGGTCTTTTCATCACATTCCTTGGTCTCCAGAATGCGAAGATCGTGATCGGCGGAGCAACGCTTGTAGGCCTGTTCTCTGTTGATGGCTACAACGGAACCCTGGCTGACGGTCTCACAGCGTCCATGAGCGACGCGGGGATCACCGTACTCCTTGCAATCTTCGGAGTCCTGATCACAGGAATCCTGATCGTGAAGAACGTAAAAGGAAATATTCTCTGGGGCATCCTGATCACATGGATTCTTGGAATCATCTGTCAGTTTGCAGGTATTTATGTTCCGAATCCGGACCTTGGCTTCTATAACCTGCTTCCGGATTTTTCCAATGGAATCTCGATCCCGAGCCTGTCCCCGATTCTCTTTAAGTTCAGCTTAAAGGGCGTTCCGGTGCTTGAGTTTATTGTCATTGTATTTGCGTTCCTGTTCGTTGACCTTTTCGATACGCTTGGAACCCTGATCGGTGTATCTGCGAAGGCTGATATGCTGGATGCTGACGGAAAGCTTCCGAGAATCAAGGGCGCACTCCTTGCGGACGCGGTGGGAACTACCTGTGGTGCCTGCCTCGGTACATCCACAGTAACGACATTCGTTGAGAGCGCTTCCGGCGTTACAGAGGGCGGAAGAACAGGTCTTACCTCCTTGACGACAGCAGTCCTGTTCCTGTTATCCTTACTTCTGTCCCCGATCTTTCTTGCGATCCCGTCTTTCGCGACGGCTCCGGCCCTGATCACTGTAGGCTTCTATATGATCGGTGCGGTATCTGAGATCGACTTTAAGGATCCGGCAGAAGGACTTCCGGCATTCCTCTGCATCATCGCAATGCCGTTCTTCTACAGTATTTCCGAAGGTATCTCCATGGGAGTGATCTCCTATGTTGTTATGAACCTGTTCGCAGGAAAGAAGGAGAAGATCACTCCGGTTATGTATATCCTTGCAGTGCTCTTTGTCCTGAAATATATTTTAATGTAAGACCAGAGAATCGCCGAATGCATTGTGCGGAATGCCGGAACAGACAGCCGCCCTGCATTCGGCTTTTTGCTGCCGGTTTGGAAAAACAGAAGGTAAACGTCAAACCATCCGCCTACCAATAATAAAACGCCGCTTCATCAGCGGCGTAGTTTCCTGCATTCATCTGGAA
>CAKRNI010000016.1 GCA_934370915.1 uncultured Lachnospiraceae bacterium | reverse complement strand
GGTGTGGTCGGGGCTTTATTTGGGCATAAGCTGCCCACAAGGATCAATTCGGAGCTCACGAAGATCTTTGGTGTCTGCTCTATGGGAATGGGCGTGAGTTCCATCGGACTCATGAAAAATATGCCCGCCGTTATCTTTGCGGTGATCATTGGAACCGCGTTTGGACTGGCGGTAAATCTCGGTGGAATCATCAACAGCGGCGCGGCGTGCATGGAGAAGCCGGTCGGAAAGATCTTCCCGAATAAGAATGAGTCCATGTCCAGAGAAGAGTACATGACTATGCTCGTGACGATCATCGTGCTGTTCTGTGCCAGCGGAACGGGAATCTACGGTTCCCTGGATTCCGGAATGAGCGGTGACCACACGATCCTGATTTCCAAGTCCATTCTGGACTTCTTTACCGCGATGATCTTTGGAGGAACCCTGGGAATGGTGGTCGCAGCTGTTGCGATCCCGCAGTGCGTGATTTTTCTCGCGATCTTCGCTGCGGCGAAGTTCATCTTTCCGCTTACCACACCGGATATGATCGCGGACTTTAAGGCCTGCGGCGGTTTTCTTCTTCTGGCCACAGGTTTCCGCATCGCAAAGATCCACAACTTCCCGGTAGCCGATATGATCCCCGCCATGGTGCTTGTCATGCCGGTGAGCTGGTTCTGGGGGAATGTGGTTGTGCCGATGCTGTAGAACAAAAAGCTTTTTCAGTGGATGTTTTAGAAAAATAAAACTGACACTGAAAAAGCTTTTTGTTTGTCCGGAAGTCCGAATGGAACTTCCGGCGAAAAGGAAAATGATGAAAATGGGAGAACTTAATCAACCGGAAGAAATTCTGCCGGAAGTATAATCCGTTGGAGCGGCATGTCAGGATGGGAAAGACGTTCCAGAAGCTGCTTTCCTGTCGCGCGCCCCATTTCGGCAACTGGCTGCTTGATCAGGCTCATATGCTGAAGACCATACTGTGCCTGCTCGCTGTCTTTGTATCCGATCAGATCAATGTCATGGTGAGGGCGGATTCCACGCTGATTTAAGATCATCATAGTCTCAATCGCCATAATGTTGTTGGAAACAACCAGAGCAGTACAGCCAAGCGCCAGAAGCGCATCCAGATTCTCAACTACCAGTGAAGTCATAGATGTTCCAGTACGGATCAGGGCTTCGGAAAAGATGCCATGTTTTTCCATTGTATCGTGATAGGCATCGAGACGTTCTTTTGTTGTAGAAATGCGGGGAATCCCGGTGATGAATCCGATTTTAGAATGTCCTTTCTTTATAAGGTATTCTACTCCGTCTGACATGGCCTGATAGTTTGCGGAGATCACGGAATCATAGGGGGCGCCTAAAGGGGAACGGTCAACTAAGACAACAGGAATACTGGGAGGAACGATTCCTGAAATATCAGAGTAGTTTTCAACCGTAGAGGCCAGAACAAAACCATCGACAATGCCGCTGGATAAAATTCTCAGGTTGTCAATCTCGCGCTCTTTCGTTTCCTTTGTATTAATAACGAGCAGCTTGAAACCTTCTCTGGAGATAACATTTTCAACTTCCTCGATCATTGTTGCAAAGAAGGGATTTGAAATATCAGGTACGATAAATGCAATTAAATTTTTCTTTCCTGTCTTAAAACTTCGTGCAGTCGCATCAGGACTGTAGTGAAGCTCTTCGATACTTTTCAGAACAAGCCGTTTCGTTTCTTCTTTTACATAACGGGTATTATTGATGACATGGCTGACGGTGGCAGTAGATACGCCGGCAAGGGCAGCGACATCACGAATACTGACTTTTGACATATTCATTTATTCCCCCTTCACAACATTGTAAAACGTTTAATATAAGTATAGCACCCAAAAATATTGATGTCAATTAAATAAAATTGAGCAAAATGGCGATTGGACAAAAATGAAGAATATATAAAAAGTACACAAAAAAGCAAAATAACATTTGTAAATTAGTAATAATTGACAATGCATATAAGGTGGGGGTATAATGAAGCCACAGAACAAGTTAAACGTTTACGCAAACGTTTAACAGAACGAGTAATGGTCCATCGGGGACTAGATAACAAAAAAGGAGAGGACGATATGAAGAAGAGTGCGAAACGAATTTTTGCAGGCGCTATGGCAGCGGCAATGATGCTTTCGTTGACAGCATGCGGCGGGGGCAGTTCAACGGAAACAACGGCAGCGGCAACAACGGCAGCAGCTGGAACTGAAACAGCAGCACCGGCAGGTGATCAGGAGAAGGTTGTTAAAATTGCATATACTTCAGACCCGGGTTCCCTTGGAACATTCGATGAGGGATCTTCCAGCGGACGTTGGACAGTTCTGGCGTATACATATGAGAACCTGATCTATATGGGTGGTGATGGTGAGTACTATGGAATACTTGCGAAAAAATGGGCAAAGAATGAAGAAGAATCTACACCGACCAATGTGGTATGGGATATCGAACTTTACGATTATATTAAAGATACAGCGGGAAACAATATCACCGCAGACGATGTAGTATTCAGCTTTAACGAGTGTCTCGAAAATGGTAAAGGAAACCAGCATGTAGCATTGACCGGTTCCCTTGTATCGATTGAAAAGACCGGCGATTATACAGTAAAACTTGTGTGCAATAGTGAGGCAGCAGGAGAAGTTGAGAATATGCTGACTCAGGTTATGATCGTTTCAGAGAAAGCATACAAGGACAGCGGAGACTGCATGAGAACCATGCCGGTTGCAACCGGTCCATACAAGGTTGAGTCCTGGGTAACAGGTTCTTCCCTCACACTTGTAAAGAATGAAGACTACTGGCAGAAGGAAGATCTTCGTGCTGAGTGTCAGGAGCAGAATGTCGATAAGATCGAATATTATTTCGTTACAGAGTCTTCTCAGATCGCAATCGGACTTGAGACCGGTATTTACGATGTTGCGACCTCTCTGAACTATTCAAATGCAAGCCGTTTTATGGAGGGCGGAGAGAGTGCTGCGAACTTTAATGTAGAAGAAGCCCGCGATAACTATATTCAGCAGATGTGGATCAACCGTTCTACAGAAAGTCCGTTAAACGATCTTAAAATTGCGCAGGCTGTTCTTTACGCGATTGACCAGCAGGGACTGATCAATGTGGTTATGGAAGGCCATGGTGAGCCGGTTTACTGCTATGGCAGTGATTTGAACATTGGATTCCAGGAAAAATGGAAAACAGAGGATTATTATAACTATAATCCGGAAAAAGCAAAAGAACTCTTAAAGGAAGCCGGAGTTGCTGATGGAAGTCTGAAACTTACAATTCTTTGCGATACAGATGAGGTTCGTGTAAAGACTGCACAGATCATTCAGGCATACTTAAAAGAAGTTGGAATTGACAGTGAGGTTACATCCTTTGAACAGGCTCTCTGGAATACATACCAGACAGACCCGACTAAGTTCGATCTTAATATTTCCTATAACGGGGCATACGGATATATTACCCGTATCTGGAACCAGTTAAACAGCACACGTTATGCAGAGCATAACATGGCAATGGTAAGAGATGACAAACTGGACAATCTCCTGATGACAGCAGCTGTTTCTCAGGCCGATGCGGACATTGATGCTGCAAAGCAGTACATGGTTGAGGAAGCTTACCATTATGGTCTCTTCCATAAAAACAACTACTATATTACAAACAAGAATAAGATTACAGGTGCAAAATACAGCATCCGTTCCAACTTCCTTCCGGGCGCATCTACTTACGTTTGGAACTAAGCTTATGGAATAAAAATGAATGAAAATTGCAATGCAGTTTTTATAGTTACATGACAACAATCATCGGCGTGCAGGAACCATATATTTGGATTCGGCACGCCGATTCCTAAAAACAGAGGTATTTGGGAGGAAGAAGAATGATCAGATTTATTGGCAAACGAATTCTGCAGATGATACCTGTAGTACTGCTCGTTGCGACATTGATCTTCGGTATTCTGTACCTGGTTCCCGGTGATCCGGCGCAGATCATGCTGGGGAGTACAGCATCGGAATATGAACTTGCGGAGATGAGAGAACAGCTTGGTTTAAACAGACCATTTATTGTGCAGCTCGGAGAGTTCTTATCAGACGTATTTCTTCATTTTGATCTGGGTGAATCTTATCTGACAGGTGCTCCGGTTGCGGGAGAAATTATGCAGAGACTTCCAAGAACACTGATTCTGGGAATTGCCTCAATGGTATTAGCGTTTGGTATCGGAATCCCGCTTGGCGTAACGGCAGCGGTTCACCAGAATGGCTGGGGAGACAGAATCAGCATGATCATTGCGCTTCTCGGTGTTTCGATTCCGACATTCTGGCTTGCAATGCTGTTTGTACTCTTATTTTCATTAAAACTTGGCTGGTTCCCGGCGAGCGGAATCGGTGGTTGGGAGTATTATGTGCTTCCGACAGTTTCACTTTGTTTCGGTGGTCTTGCCACTCAGGCACGACAGGCGAGATCAAGTATGCTTGAGGTCATCCGTGCGGATTATGTTGTCACAGCGCGTTCAAAGGGACTGACCCAGCGAGAAGTTATCTTAAAACATGCACTTCCGAATGCATTGAACCCGATCATTACACTGGCAGGAACAAACCTTGCGGTTATTTTCGGCGGTTCCATTGTTATCGAAAACGTATTCTCATTTCCGGGAATCGGCCAGTATATGATTACGGCGATCAATCAGCGTGACTATCCGATCGTTCGTGGCTGCGTTGTCATGCTTGCAGTAGTATTCGCGGTAATTATGCTGTTAGTTGATCTCTGTTACGCGTTCAATGATCCACGAATTAAGGCGCGTTATGAGAATCAGGGCAAAAAGAAGAAACCGGGCAAGGAGGGAAAATGATGGCGAAGGACAATACATATAAAAAAGAAAATGCGTTTCTGGTCCTCGCAAAACGGATGTCCAGAAACAAAAACGCAATGTTTGGTCTGACATTATTTGTGATCCTGGTTCTGGCGATTATCATTGTCCCGATCGTTTCTCCGTATCAGTATGATAAGATGGACATCATGGCAATCAAGCAGGGACCGTCATCTGCGCACCTGTTTGGCACAGATGATCTCGGAAGAGATATTTTTACCAGAGTCTTTTACGGCGGAAGATATTCCTTAAGTATCAGTATTGCGGCAGTATTATTTTCAACCGCTATCGGTACAGTCGTTGGAGCAATCGCAGGATATTTCGGCGGTGCAGCCGATACGGTTATTATGAGGCTTCTGGATGTTATCCAGGCAATTCCGTCGATGCTTTTAACGATCATTATTTCCGCGGCTCTCGGTGTTGGAATTGATAAAACAATTATTGCGATTGCAGTTGGAACGATTCCTGGCAATGTCCGCCTCTTAAGAGGAACGGTTATGCAGACACGTGAAAACCAGTATCTGGAAGCTGCAGAAGCAATCGGATGCAGTACCGCAAGAAGAATTATGAAGTATGTCATTCCCAACAGCTGGTCTCCGTTGATTGTCTCTGCGACAATGGGCGTTGCAAAAGCGATCCTGGAACTGGCAGCTTTGAGTTACATAGGTCTTGGCGTACAGCCGCCGACTCCTGAATGGGGAGCAATGCTGGCAGGCGCAAGAGGATTCCTTCGTGATTATCCGTACATGCTGATTTTCCCTGGATTATTTATCGCAATTTCAGTTCTCTGCCTGAACATGTTTGGTGATGGACTGCGCGATGCACTTGATCCGAAGTTAAAGGACTAAAGAGGGGGACATGTTATGAGCGAAAAATTTTTAAAGGTGGAGGATCTCGTTGTTGAGTATCGTACAGGTGGAAAAGTTGTACATGCGGTCAACAATATTTCCTTCGAATTGGAAAGAGGAAAAACATTAGGACTTGTGGGCGAGACCGGTGCAGGAAAGACAACCATTGCGAAAACGATTCTTCGTGTTCTTCCGGATGCTCAGGCGAAGGTCAAGAGCGGAAAAGTCATTCTGGATGGTGAGGATCTTTTATCTCTCAGCGAGGCAGCAATGAGAAAGGTCCGCGGCGGACAGGTCACGATGGTATTTCAGGATCCGATGACAGCGTTAAATCCGATCATGAAGGTTGGAGAGCAGATTGCGGAAGTAATTCGAAAACATCAGACAAGAGAAGATAAAACCGCAAGAGAGATGGCCGAAGATATGCTTGCTATGGTTGGTATTCCGAGAGAACGTTATGGAGAATACCCGCATCAGTTTTCAGGTGGAATGAAGCAGCGAGTTGTTATCGCAATGGCACTGGCCTGCAATCCACATCTTCTTCTGGCGGATGAGCCGACGACCGCATTGGACGTAACGATTCAGGCTCAGGTTCTCGATATGATGGATGACCTGAAGAAGAAATACAATACAGCCATGATCCTGATCACTCATGATCTCGGTGTTGTCGGAAGAATGTGCGACAATGTGGCAGTGATCTATGCCGGTGAAGTTTTGGAATATGGTTCAAAAGAGGAGATATTCCTTCACCCGCAGCATCCATACACCATCGGTCTTTTCGGAGCCATTCCGGATCTTTCTGTAGATACGCGGAGACTTGCCAATATTGAAGGACTCCCACCGGATCCGACAGATCTTCCGACAGGATGCTGTTTTAATCCGAGATGTCCGCATGCGACGGATAAATGCAGAACGATAAAATTCCCGCTGACAGAAGTAAGACCGGGGCATTTCTGCAGCTGCCCATATTGTGAAGCAGCAGAAAAGGAGGATTAGTATGGCACTTGTAGAGGTAAAAAACTTAAAAAAATATTTCTATGGTCCCAAAGGTGCTGTTCATGCGGTAGACGACGTAACGATGAATATTGATGCCGGAGAGACAATGGGTGTTGTAGGAGAATCCGGCTGTGGAAAGTCAACACTGGGAAGAACGATCATCCATCTTCAGAAGAGTACAGGGGGATCTGTCCATTTTAATGGAAAAGATATTACAAATCCGACACCGCAGGAACTGAAAAAATTGAGAAGCGATGTTCAGATTATTTTTCAGGACCCGTATTCATCCCTGAATCCTCGAATGACCGTTGAGGATACGATCAAAGAGCCGCTGCTCATCAGCGGAAAATGTAATAAACAGAACGTAGACGCAGAGACAGAACGTCTGATGGATATGGTGGGTATTGCGAGACGAATCAAGATGAGCTACCCACATGAACTGGATGGCGGAAGAAGACAGAGAGTAGGAATTGCGAGAGCGCTGGCTTTGGATCCAAAGTTCATCGTATGCGATGAGCCGGTATCTGCACTGGATGTTTCCATTCAGGCACAAATTTTGAATCTTTTGATGGATCTGCAGGAAGAACATGGACTTGCGTATATGTTTATTACGCATAATATGTCTGTAGTACGCCATATTTCACATAATATTTCTGTTATGTATCTTGGGCAGCTGGTAGAGACAAGTCCGACGAAAGAATTGTTTGCGGAGCCGCTTCACCCGTATACAAAAGCTCTTTTGTCCGCAATTCCGACAACAGATATTCTGCATCCAAAGGAAAGAATCGTATTAAAGGGAGAGATCACATCACCGATCGATCCGCCGCCGGGATGCCGGTTTGCAGATCGCTGCGTTTATGCGACAGAAAACTGCAGAAAGCCACAGAAACTTGAGGAGATCAAACCAGGACATTTTGTATCCTGCTGCAGAGTACGTGAGATCAATTCTCTTTAGGAATTGTGAGTTGAGATAAACAGGGAGGTCATTATGGAAAAATATCAGAGCTTTCATTTCAGCCCGCTTAATAACCGTTCGATACTGATGCCCAGAATTCCAAAAGGAACAGAGTATCATGTGGACAGCAGCAGGCTTGTAAACCCGTTTGAACCGATTCCGGAGGAAGTACTGAAGGGAAGAGCTCCATATAGCCTGTTGAATTCCGGATTTTTCAAGAAGGAGATAGAACTGGAAGGCGCAAAGCGGCCGTATGGACTTTATGCACCGCAGAATCTTTGGTCAAAAGGTGCCTGCGCAGTGATCTTTGCGGAAAGTGGTGTTACAGCAGAAGAATTTATAAAGACAGGAAACTGGAAACAACTGGCAGATAAATATCTTGTCTCGCTGCTGATTCTGGAGAGCCCGAAGTGGGAAAAAGAACAGATTGAAAGAGAATTTGACTATGCATGGACGACTGTTTATCACGAATTCAGCAAGAGACCAACGGTAGATATCTGTGAGTCGTTTTTCTATCCGATCGGTTTGGGAGATGCCGCAGGTATAGCCGCCGCGTTTGCGCTCACATATAGTGCGACATTTCCGGCATTTGCGGTATGCGGAGACTGCAGCGTGGATCCAGAACTCCTTAATGTGTTGAGAAAATTACCGTCCGATGGAATTGATACATGGAAGAAAACAGAAATTGCAATGCCGGGATTTCTCATTGATAAGAAGGGAAATGCTGAAGCTGTATTCGAGTATATAAAAGAGATCAACCGCGTGAAAGAAGAAAATCTGATCAATCAGTATGGAAGCGTATATCTGGAGCAGCCGAGACGCGGAGCTTATTATGTAAACGAGCAGCCGATTTCGCAGGTATGGCTTGCGGATGAAAATAGTACAAAGAAATTTGACCAGAATGAAACAAATGAAGCGATGCTTCGGTTTGTCCTTCGTTTTTCCCTGTGGGGTGGATCTGGAAATAACCATCTGCGGCCGAAGAGAAGCTGGGAGGAAATCGGAGTAATAAGAGTAGAGAAAGAAATCGCAGGACTGTCAAGGTACTGGGACATCTATGTACCTTCCTGCTATAGGCCGGATGACAAAAAGGAATATCCGCTTGTTGTAGCAATTCATGGATTTTCCTGCAGCCCGGAATATTTTGAACAGACAAGTGACTGGCACCGGCTTGCCGAGGAACGTGGATTTTTTGTGGTTTATCCAGCCGCGTATCCGAGAAATGTGGGGAGAAGCAGATTTCCACTTCCAGGCTGGAGTGTTTGGCCGATCGATCAGGAAGGTGTGGACGAATCCGAATATTTCAAGGTAATGCTGGATGATATGGAAGAAAAGTATCCGATCGATAAGAAACGGATTTATGCAGTCGGACATTCTAATGGCGGCCGGATGACACAGAGGCTTTCAAGGACAATGCCGGAACGATTTGCGGCATTTGGCCCGACGGGTGCACTGGGCGGCAAGTCGGCGGACGCAATCGAACCGATCGATGATCATATGAAATGTCCAATTGCGTTTATGATGGGCGAGTATGATATGGCTTCTCCGTCAGTGGAGGAAGGAAGTATTGCCCGGGAGACTTTGAAAGCATACTGCCGTGCAAATCATATGACGCCGCAATTTGAAAACTGGTATGATAATGGAATTTATCATACGTTGGTGATGTATGATGACGATCATGTTCCTATGATCCGATATACGATCATGAAAGGCTGCCCGCATACCTATACCGGAGAGATGGCACAGCTTACCTGGGATACATTCTTATGCCATTTTACAAGAGAGGCTGACGGAAGTATTCAATATCATGGATAATGACTGCTGCAGCGCAGGAAGAGGTAAAGACTATGGGAAAATATGAGAGCTTTCATTTTAGTCCGGAAAATAACCGATCGATCTTAATGCCACGGGCACCAAGAGGGACAGAATATCATCCGCCGAAACGGAACAGACACAGGGAATTGTTTCCGTCGATTCCGGAAGATAAATTAAATCATAGCAGTCCATATTATCAGTGTAATCTTGGGATTACAGAAAAAACAATCGTGATAAATGGCCAGGAGCGGAAATATGCAATCTATGTACCGGATGGAATGATCTCAAAGGGAGCAGGGATTTTTGTATTCCCGGAAAATGGGACGAATGCGGAAGCATTTATTCATTCTGAAAACTGGATCGCACTGGCGGAAAAATATCATACAGCTTTGGTAGTATTTGAAAGCAGCCAATGGGACAGAGAACAGATTGATAAAGAATTTGATTACGCGTGGGAGATCATAACATTAGAGTTTGTGCAGCGGCTGACAGTAGATATCTGTGAATCCTATATGTATGTTATGGGCTTTGGTGCCGGTGCGGAAATTGCCGCGGCATTTGCACTGACATACAGTGCGACATTTGCAGCTTTTGCGGCTGATGGAAACTGTGCGGTAGATCCTGAATTGCTGGAGATACTTGGAAAACTTCCTTCAGATGGAGATTTGACATTAAAGAAAACAGATGTTGCGATTCCTGGATTTCTGATTGACCGAAGTGGAAAAGCAAAGGAAACATTCCAATACATGAAGACGATTCTTCGGGCTAAAGAAGAAGGTCTGGCAAATGCATATGGAGAAGTTTATCTGGAGCAGCCGGAGCGCGGACAATATTATGTTAATGCACAGCCTGTTGCACAGGCATGGCTTGGAAATTCCGAGAGTGTGAGTGGGGTATCACGGGAAACACTTAATGAAGAAATGATAAAATTTGTCCTGCGGTTTTCACGCTGGGGCAGTTTTGGAAATAACTGTTTAAGGCCTATGAGAACACAGGAGGAGATTGGGGTTGTCCGGGTAGAACAAATCGTAGAAGGCCTGCCAAGATATTGGGATATCTATGTACCGTCCGGATATCGATCTGGAGATGGAAAAAAGTATCCTCTTGTTGTGGCGATTCACGGCATGTCCTGCAATGCAGAATATTTTGAACGTACCAGTGACTGGTATCGCCTTGCGGAAGAGAGAGATTTCTTTGTATGCTTTGCGTCGGCATATCCTTATAATGACGGACTGGCAAAATTTCCGGTTCCGCACTGGGCGTTGGAATCAATGGGAGTTCCGCTTCATGATGAGGTGCCTTATTTTGAGAAAATGCTGGATTACATGGAGGAGACATATTCGATTGATCCATCCAGGATCTATGTGACAGGACATTCTAACGGTTCACATATGACGCAGGAACTGGCGCGGAGGATCCCGGAACGGTTTGCAGCTTTTGCACCAACCGGGGCAATGGACGGTTGGGATCCACAGGTACGGCCATTGGAAGGCTGTGTACAGAGACCGGTATGGTTTATGCTTGGAGAATATGACATCGCTTCCGTATCGCTGGATCCGGGCACAATTGCGAGAGCAACACTTGAAAATTACTGTCACAGCAACGGAGTAGAACCGAGGTTTGAGAATTGGTACGATAATGGAAAATATCATACATTGGTAATGTATGATCAAAATCATGCTCCGATGGTGTGCTTTACAGTCATTCGAAGCTGTCCGCATACCTACACAGCAGAAATGGCGCAGCTTACGTGGGATCACTTTATGTGCCATTTCCGCAGAAATGAAGACGGAAGTATCCGCTATGACGGCTGAAACAGAAAAATAACAGAGAAGACAGGCTGACAGAGAGTATAGAGGTGAAAGTGGATGAGCGACAGGTACATTTGGGGAGTGCAGCTTCTGGTAGAAGATGTGCCCGGTGCGAAAAGATGGCTTTGTGAAAATTTGTTTTTTGTGGAAGAAGATCATAAAGGGACGATTTGTCTGCGTAATGGAAATTTCCGGTTGGTTTTAAGGGAAGACAGAGAACATCTCGCAGACAAATACGGACCGGATGATATGTGTCTGGGATTCCGTCATATCGCATTGGAGACACATGACATCGAGGCGGCGATTGCATATTGTGAAAGCCGGGGATTAAATCTGCAGCTCGGAGAAAACGGAGGACCGCGATATAGTGGAAAAGTATATGGAACAGGAATGAATTATTTCAACATTATATCGGGATATGGATTTACGATAGAGGTCAGCCAGAAGCTGCACAAAAAAATTCCGCCGAACAGGACGCCGATCTGTGGTCTTGAACATGTGGGACTACAGGTTTCAGATCTGTCTGCTGCAATTCAATTTTACGAGAATCTGGGATTCACCGCGTGTTTTGATCCGGTTGTAAATCATGTGGATGGACATACAATTCTTTGCTGCATGGTTGCTGCCGGTGAGACGGTAATTGAGATTTATAAATTTCATGATTTACCGGAACTTTCTGTTCAGAGACATCCGGTAATTGAGAGGCTTATTCTCGGAGGAAATGACTACTTGTCCGGAACAGCTCTGGAGAGAGTAAAATTTATGGAGGAGAAGGCATGTACGATATAACAGCATTGGGTGAAATCCTGATTGATTTTACGTATCAGGGAATCAGCAGAAACGGACAGAAACTATTTGCACAGAATCCAGGTGGAGCGCCGGCGAATGCGTTGACATCAGCGGCTCGTTTTGGGGCAAAAACCGCATTTCTGGGAAAAGCCGGAACGGATATGCATGGACGGTTTTTAAAGGAGATTTTAGAGAAGGAACAGATCGATACGAGAGGCTTTATTCTGGATGAAAGATATTTTACAACGCTCGCGTTCGTGGATCTGTCACCGAAAGGAGAACGTACCTTCTCATTTGCGAGAAAGCCAGGGGCAGATACGCAGATTACAGAGAAAGAACTGGATATGGAAATTCTTGGTAATACGAAGATATTCCATGTCGGTTCTCTGTCTCTAACGTCGGAACCGGCACGTACCACTACGTTTGCAGCAATAAAGGCAGCAAAGGCAGCAGGCGCGGTTATCTCTTATGATCCGAACTACAGAGCAACGTTGTGGACGAATGTGGAAACAGCAAAACACGAGATGAAAAGTTTGATTCCATTTGTGGATGTAATGAAAATTTCAGATGAGGAAACGGAACTCCTAACAGATGAGAAGGAACCGGAGCAGGCTGCAAAAGTGCTGCTGGAGAAGGGAGTAAAACTTGTAGCAGTTACCCTTGGAAAAGACGGCGCATATATAGCGAATGCAAAAGGAGGAAAGAGAGTTCCCGGATTTGAAAGTAATGTGGTGGATACGACGGGAGCCGGAGATGCATTTTGGGGAACATTTCTTTATAAACTCAGCCAGTCAAATGAATCCATCGAAAAAATTACATTAGATATGGCGGCAGAATATGCCAGATTTGCAAATGCGGCGGCATCACTATGTGTAGAAAATTTCGGTGGAATTCCATCGATGCCGTTACTTGCAGATGTAGAGAAGCGAATGAAAATGAAATAAGAATGTTGGGTGCGGGAGTCTCTGAAGTGTGGGACTCCCGCTTTTATGCGATGAGAAAATAATGAAATTGAAACAGATGACCATTTTACTGATGTCAGTAAAATGGTCATCGTTGGGAAGAAGATTTTTTTATTGTACAAATAAGTGTTACGACTGCGCACCCAAAGCAGTCAATCAGCACGTCCGTAAACCGCCCTGCGCGGCCCGGGACGAAGAGCTGGTGGAATTCGTCGGTGCAGGCGTAGAGGAAGACGATGGCGAGAGCCGCGAGAAGACGGCGTTTCACGTTGGAGGTCCGCCACGTAAAGCGGAGTCCAAACCAGACGGTACAGTAAAATACCAGATATTCGGTCATGTGGGCGGCTTTTCGGACGGGGAAGCTCATGAGCTCGATGAGGTCGGCGTACTGTGCCGGATTTCCGTGGAAAAAGCCGAGCTTTGTGCCAATTAAAAGAATTAAGCGGCTTGCGGTGTCGCTCATCTCCGTGGACTCCGCCGCCGGCTGGGCGGAGAACCAGAAGATGGCGGCTGCGACGAAGATCGCTGGGAGCCAGGAAAGCAGTTTTGCGGCAGCGGGATAATCCTTTTTATGATTCATATTTCCTTTTTCAGATACCACATGCATTACAACGAAATCTCTCCTTTCGCTCTTGCTCTCCGGTCGCGGATGGAATGGATCACCGGAACCATGAAAATCGCCACAATTCCACCTGCAAATCCATTATTATATAAATTCATGCCACCATATACAATTCCGACATTTAAGGCGACGGAAGAGTGCAGGAATCCGGCGAGAAGTCCCATGAGAACTCCGAATTCCCCGGCAATCGGAGCCAGCGTCGTCGAGAATAAAAGTGCCAGAATCGGCGACGGAGAATTGATGGTCCAATGTTTTGTAAAGCTTGCGAAAAGCACACCGAACATGATCGGAGCGATGTTCCGGATATGTTTTCCAGTGGCGGAAAATCCAACGATCGTAAAGATTCCGCCGATGGTCGGTCCATTCAGTTCGCCCCCGACTCCGAGAACAAAGATCGTGGCAAAGAGGCCGTTGATGGCCATGTTGAGGATCGTTGCCGCGCCCCCGTTGTCCCGGAGATAATCGGTTCCACCGATTCCGGAGCAGGATAAGATCTTGCTGTAGGATTCTCCGACTTCTTTTCCGCCGAAGAGGAATGCCGCGATGATCATGGCGGCAAACAGCCCGCAGAGGATCGCGAACAGCAGCTGGTTGTTGCCCTCGGACCAGATCAGGCGGGACTCGGTGGTGATGCCGAAGGATTTTAACACGGAAACAACGACGGTGGCGATGATTCCGGCGGAGAAACCCACGTTATAGAGGGAGTAACCTTTGTGGGAATAATGAACATGGGTGGATAACGGCGGCAGCACGAAGCCGATCATGAGTCCCACGGAGAGGCTGATGAGAAGCCGCAGGAGGTAGGGCAGATTCGAGATGTACATGATCTGCGTGATGATTGGGGACAGGCTGGTACCGTAAAAACCGATATAAACATAGCGTGACAGGTGCATTTTGTGATAGTGGGCATAGATATACACGCCGAGCAGGATCGCCCAGATGTTTAAGAGGTTCTTTCCGAACAGGGAAAAGCCAAACATCAGGCAGCTGGATGTGATCGTATGTCCGTCCATCTCCATATCGAGGAAATAGATGGTCCAGATACATAAAAGCGTCAGCAGACCGGCGTTGATAAAGGAAGTTCCGATGCCGCCGACTAAGAAGTAGTCCGTGATCAGGAAGTCCGGCTCCCTGATCAGCGTCCAGAGTCCTGGAAGAATTTCCGTGATGGGCTGTAAAAACAGGCCGACGATCATGAAATAGAGGGGGATCAGGGACAGAAGGCGGAACTTCTGGAGTCTTGTGAGGGGGTGGGAATTTGTCATGTACGTGTCCTTTCTAAAGATAAAATTACAAGTGAAAAACCATTGAGAATGGGCTTCGTGACAGGCTTTTGCAGTGCAGCATCCGTAAACTCTGTGCCGCAGCTCGGAAAATTGGGGTATCCGACGGGCATGGCGGAATGCGCCCATGGATTAGTATACCGTAAAATTGCAGTAATAGAAAGTATTTCTGTGAGAAAGAGAGTTTATTGATTTTGGATATATGCTGACAGAGTTGCTTGCAGCCTCAATAAATAGAGATGATTATGTAATAACTCAAAATACAATTTGAAATAAAAAAGAGATCCAGGCAGAATGCGTTGGATCTCTTTTTCTCCACCGAAAAATGTCAGTGCGAAAAGTTTTTGAATGTCGAAATTACTGAATGAACAGTGTATTCACATCAAGCTCATTCTCAATCATGCCGGACTCATACATGAAATCGGCTGTCTTCTGGAAACCTTCTTTGTCGGCGTCTGTGATCTCTGTGGAGAAGTCATAGAAACCGTACATTTCCTTTACCGCGTCAACATCAAGGTCAAGTGCTGCGGCAACAGTCTCCATGGCTGCCTCCTGGTTATCAGCCATGTAGGATGCGATCTCTTCCTGTGCAGCGTTTAATTTTTTAATGACATCTGGATGCTCGTCGTAGAACTTCTGGGTCGTTGCAACTGCGATCAGTGCGCTGATCAGGCCCTCGCCGTCTGCAACAAGGTGGTAGCCCTGCTGTTCTGCGTTGTAAGCGGTTGCGCCTGCGATCAGGGCAACGTCAACGCTGCCGCCATCAAGACCTGCCTTTGCGTCCGGGATGCTCATGTTTACGTAATTTACATCGTCAAGAGTCATGTCAGCCTGCGCAAGATAGGAGACAAGGAGTTCATGAAGGTTTGTGCCGGTCGGGCCAGCGATAGTCTTGCCCTTTAAGCTCTCCGGAGTTGTGAGGGACTCGTCCTTGGAGTACATGCAGAATGCCTTCGGGGAACGGCTGTACATGTTTAATACCTTGATGTCAGCGCCGTTTGCCGCGGACAGGATCACGGAAGTTGCGCCTACAGCGTAGAGAACCTGAACATCGCCGGAAGCGAGAGCCTGTGTCTGGTCAGCGCCGGATGTAAGCTCTGCGTACTCAACCGGAACGCCGAGTTCTTTCTCGAAGATTCCCTGATCTTTCTCGATGATGGTCGGTACGTTTAACGGGGATGTTACATAGGTAACGGTAAGTTTGTCGACGGAAGTCTCAGCGTCAGCTGCTGCTTCGGCGGAAGTTTCAGCCTCTGTGGAAGCCTCAGCGGTTGTCTCGGCAGCGGAAGCAGCCTCAGTCTCTTTGCCTGCAGATCCGGAGCAGCCTGCAAGGGAAAATGTCATGCATGCCGCAAGTCCTAATGCGATCAGTTTTTTCATAGTTGATTAGTCCTCCTCATGTAAGTTGAAAATTAAATGTATGATATGCCTGAATTACCAGGCGGATATCTGAAATGAATGAAATACCAGGTCTCTTCCGAATAAGAAAAATGGCCTGTTAAAATTTGGGGCAGATCACTGCGTCATTCGAGGCTTTGAATCATAGAGCTGCGTGAAGTGCGCAGGGATAATATCACAAAATTCAAAACATACCAAATTATATACAAAATATATTTAATTTATAAAATTTAGATTTTCTATGATATCTCTCTTGAGCGCGATAAATTCCTCATTCAGCAGATTCCTCTCCCCAGATGCTGCATCCACCGGATAAACATGCTTTACAAGTCCTTTTTCGATCACCACGATCTGGTCGCCGAGGATCAGTGCCTCGTCGATGCTGTGGGTCACGAACATGATGCTGGATTGTTCTTTCTGCTGGACGCGGAGAAGCTCCTTCTGCATCTGTTCTCTCGTAAAGTAGTCGAGAGCCGCGAACGGCTCGTCCATCAGGATAAAGGTCGGCTCGTAAGCCAGCGCCCGCGCGATGGCTGCGCGCTGCTGCATGCCGCCGGAAAGCTGGGACGGATACGCTTTTTCAAAGCCGGACAGGTTTACCGTGGAGACGATATCCTGAATTTTCGCCCGATCGACCTGATTTTTCTTCAAACCGAAGATGATATTGTCCCACACATTGAGCCATGGCATGAGCCGCGGTTCCTGAAATACGAAAGCCGTCTTGTGGCCGCCGTCCCACAGAATCTCACCGCTGTCGACGGATTCGAGACCGCCGGTGAGGCGCAGCAGAGTTGTCTTTCCGCAGCCGCTCTGGCCTAAGATTACGGTGATCTTTCCTTCTGGGATCTCAAGATCGATGCCGTTTAGTACAGGAAATGTCCTGCCGTCCACCTGGTATGTCTTATGAATGTCTTTTAATCTAATTCCAGCCATTTTCACCTGCTCCTTTCAGAAAGATGCTGATGAGAAGGCCGAAGATCCGGTCTGTCAGATAACCTGCGATGCCGATGGCGAAGATGCCGACGATGACCTTGTCGGTCCGGGACATCTGCTGGGCGAACAGGATCATGTGTCCGAGGCCGGTGGACGCCGCGACCATCTCAGCGCCGATGATGGCGCGCCAGCTGTAACCCAGGCCGATGCGCATTCCCACGAGAATGTCCGCCATGGCGTAGGGCAGCATGATGCGGAAAAATTTCTGGCGCTCCGAGTAGCCGAACATGGTTCCGACTTCCAGAAGCTTCCGGTCACAGCCTGTAAATCCCTTGACGATGTTTAAGTACATCGGGAAAAAGGATGCCAGAACGATGATCACCGTCTTTGTGGTCTCGCCGATTCCGCACCATAAAATAAGAAGCGGGATCATGCTGAGCGGCGGCACGTTCCGGAAAAACTGCACCAGATACTCGTAGTAGCCTGCAGATGCGGGAACCATTGCCCGCAGCATGCCGAAGGCGAATGCCAGGATGAAGGCGATTACAAAGCCTTTTCCGACGCGCAGAAAGCTGATCTTGAGGTCACGGAAGAGTTCACCGCTCTGCAGCATCTTGCAGAAGCTCTGGAAAACTTTTCCGGGGGACGGGAGTACATAGGTACTTAAGATCCCCGCCCGACAGACGATATACCAGACGGCGAAGACCGCGAGGATGCCGACTAACGGCGGGAAATATTTTTTTAATTTCTGATTCATCGCACTCCATCTCCTCTGTGGCAGCCCTGGACACAGTATAAAAGCTCGATCAGTTTCGCGTCTTTCCAGTCATTTCCGGTCAGATAGGACTCGATGGCCGGGCGGCCGGATTTGCTGACAACGGAAAAGGGCAGATCTTTAAAGAATCCCGGCGGGATCGGGCTTGCGTCCGGCGCGGGTTCCATTGACTCGCCAAGTGCTGCGAGAAAACGGTTCCACGGGACGAAATGTGTGTCCCTTAATTCCAGCCTATTTCCCATGTCGGCTAAGATCCGGCATGGTGTCGTGATGATCTTTTCGCCGTCCGCAAGATCCGGACGTTCTGCAAGTTCTCTCGCGCAGTGGATCAGGATCGGCTCAATATCCGCGATCTGGATCTCAGGCTGCAGGGAATGTACCAGAGATACCGCTGCCGGACATCTCGCGTCCGCAAAAGTTCCATCTGCATGTTCTAAAAGCTCCAGGTACTTCCGAAGCACGATCTCGCCCCAGCTTTCCTGACAGACCACTCGCGTCAGGTCATGCTTTTCTAACATCCTCTCCAGTGCCTCCGCCGAGATCATCCTCTCCGATACCGGATTGATCCATAAATATGTCAAAGTAAAACTCCTTTCAATTAGCTGTAGCTAACTTGCGGTATTCAGCATAGCAGATGAGTAGGGAAATGTCAATTGGGAATGTATGAAGATAGTAAAACAGAATTATTGAAAGATAATAGAATGAATCAGATTTAAAATAGCCTGTTTCTGCTCCGCGGTCAATAACTCCCACTGCTTGATTAAGGACAGCTGATCATCAGTAAGCTCAGTACAGTTCTCGACAGCAAAAAATTGCGCAAGAGACAAGTCAAAAGCATCACAAATTTTCTGCAAAGATGGAATTGTAGGCAGCATTTTTTTACGGTACCAGGAAGAAATAGTAGACTGCGGAAGACCTGAACGGACCGATAACTGATATTCAGACCAGTTTCTGGCTAAACGCAAATCTGTGATTCTCTGAAGAACGTCAAACATGATGAAATACTCCCTTATTGCTTGTGATTGTCATAATTATAGTGGGATTTATCGTTGTAAAATAGTTATGATTATAGTATAATAATTACGATATTATTCACCAACCACAAAAGATTACAGTTTGTTTATAAGAAATACAAGTGTTGTGAAAAGAAAGAGCATTTAATAGAGCAATGGGCTTAGGGAGGAGATGTAAAAATGAGCATGAGGCCAACTAAAAATATATGGGTAGGATTGGCAATGTATTTTTTGACAAAAGAGTTGAAAAGAAAGAAAAAGAAGGGGAGTATAAAAAAATGAAGAAATGGTTTGGCCATAAACATGGTTCAGAGGATGAAAGCGAAGAAATATTACTGAAAAAACTTAAAGATGAGGGAATTGATCAAAAGGATGTAAAAAAGGCTGTAAGTGACAGATCAGATGAGGCAAGAGCCATTGCAGAGGATGAGGACAGGGCACAAGAACTGATTGATAAAGTTGAGAAGCTTTGCCGTAAACTACAAAATCTTCCAGAACCGCTTTCCACAGTATTTGCGGATATACCTATTTTATGCAATTTAGTTCTTGATTATGCAAGGGGAAATTATCGGGAGATTCCGTTGGCAACCGTGATTGTAATCATAGCAGGTTTGCTTTATTTGGTTAGCCCTATAGACTTAATTCCAGATGCTATTCCTGTTGTGGGCTTACTTGATGATGGATTAGTTTTGCTTTATGTTCTCAGAACAGCACACAATGATCTTATGAGCTATGAGGAGTGGAGGGAAGAAAATGAGTCTCTTTCAATCGAAGAATGCAAGTAAAATGGAAGATGGAAAAAAAGAGAAGGAAAATAAAAAGACAAGAAAATCTGTAGAAATGGGAACTACAACAGCGACGGCGCGCAGCGCATATGAAGCCAAGGTAGGGGGACAAGCATTAAAAAGAGCCGGTGGCAACAAAAACCTAAAAGGTCATGTATTTGAACAAATGCGTTGTGACCAGTATAACTATAATCCTGTAAATATTGCCAAAGGGCAAAAAAAGGTTCTTGCGAAGTCAACGACGGCGGTACGCGATGACCTTTTAACACTCAATAAAAAAGGAAAAGTAATTGGTCGAGAACAGCTTAAAAATGTAACTAGTAAAAGTGGCATGGATGATTTAGTTAAAAGAGTCAGTCATGGGCAGTATAAAGGTACGCAGTTAGTGGGAACAAATGAGACCTATCAACAATATGGAAAATCAACTGCGAAGAAGCTCGTAAATGGAAAGAAAATCACACAAAAGATGACGAACTCTGGAATAACATCAGGAGAAACAGAAGTAATAGCCACGAAAGCATTGGCAACAAAAGGCATGGAAGGCGGAGCGAAAGCAGTTGCAAAAAATGCCAAAGTACTAGCTGAGCAAGCAGGACAGACTGCCAAAATGGGAGGTGCAATATCCGCAGGAGTGGAGGTTGCCAAAAATATTAAACCGGTCATGAAAAAAGAGAAATCTTTGGGAAAAGCGGGTTTGGATGTTGCAAAAGAAGGAATGAGAGGTGCAGGCACTGCTGCAGTCGCAAAGTTTACTAGCGATGCGGTAATGCTTGTAACTGCGCCGGTCTTGGGACCAGGCTCTGCTGGAGCAGGAATGATAGCAGGAGCAGCTGCTGCGTATGCCGTAGATAAAACTTCCAGAAAGGCAGAAAACAAAATAAAGGATTTATACCAAGAGGCTGGCTCTACAGAAAATAAAGCGAACATGCGGCCCGCACATGGGATGGCGTGATGCTCATTTAAAGAATATCTTCTCTAAAATCTATTTGCTGATAGGTTTGGAGAAGATATTTTTGCTTCTTAAGAAGTGACTTAAGAAGTGCTTCTTAAGAAGTGCTGATACGCATACTCAACAAAAACAGAACAAATGTTCGAAAAACTATTTACAATAGGTATTCGATAGGGTATAATAGTTAATATGAACCCGGGGAAAAATATATTTAATATTAAAGAAAATTCATTTTTATACGGCAGAGTATGTGTATATTCTTTAATATATCCCTTTATCTGGCGCATGAAATATTGAAAATAGCTACCGCGGAGAGAGCGCTTATGGAAACTGTCTTATTGTAGAGTTACGGTAAGCAATAGAAACAGATATTGGTGTATAGTGAAGAACGGAGAAGAAAGTAAAGGTGCTTTATGCAGATTATATCCAGTTATGGAGTAGAAATTAAAAAACAGAATATACCAATTCGTCATATGCTGGATATTTTTCGGCAGGCTGTTTCCTATTTGATTCAGGTATATGATAAAAGTTGGGATGAACTTTCTGAAATTAGGAATGCACAAAAACGCTTTGGTGAAGCTGAACATTTCGTGCATGAAACAAAAAAGAATCATGCTAGGTTTGACTTTGATGCCTGTTTCCCTAAAATGCCAGCCTATTTTAGAAGAGCAGCAATTCGCCACGCACTTGGAAGTGTTTCATCGTATCGAACAAGGCTGAGTTTGTGGGAAAAGGGGAAATTGACAGGAAAACCAAAGCTTACTTGTGAGAATCATGCGATGCCGGTATTTTATCGCGATGAGATGTATAGAAAGGCGGAAGATGGAGAAGA